>JADZBF010000037.1 GCA_020852215.1 Lysobacter sp.
CCGAAGCCCGTCTGCGCCAGCGCTATGGCGAGCCCGAGCGCGCGTGGCCGGCGCTGCGCCCGCGCATCGATGCTTTGCTCGCGCTGGCGGTGCCGACCCGCGAGGAAGCCGAATCGTTGGCGCTGCTCGCCCGTTATGCCAGCGCCTTGCCCGGCGCGGATCCGGTACGTTTGGGGCGTGCGTCGTCGCTCGCGTCGGCGATGGCCGAGCGCGACGGCGCCGGACCGCGACTGCGCACCGGCGCGCATCTGTTGCGTTGGCGTTTGTGCGCGCGTTCCGCCGGCCGCGGCTGCGGTCCATCGCTTCCGCCCTGGGCGGAGCAGGATTTGCTCGAAGCGCGCCTTGCCCGGGAAGCGGCGGCGCGCTGACGCGAAGCTTCGACCGCGTCGATGCCCAGCCCATCGCCGACGCCGACGACGGGCTCGCATGCCCGAATCCACCCGCCGGCCGAGCATCGAACACCAAGTCGATGCTCCGTTTTTACGCATAACCCATTGATCGAGTTCGATTAATTTTTCGGAGAGATTTTCCAAACGCCGCCGAGAGGACAACGGGCAGGGACAGGTGCGACATAGCCGGCGTCGGAGCGCGCCCTCGTCGCGTACCGGCGATGCCGCCGAGCGAAACAGACATCCCCTCGGCATCCCCCTTCGTCGACCAGGAAATTCGCCATGTCCAGGCAAGTCAATCATTTGGGCGTTCCGCCCATGGACCTCAGCATCAGCGACGCCGGCAACGGCAGGCTCAGAGTGGAATTGCAGGTACCGCGCTCCAGCGGCTCGCTGGACAACATTCCCTTTCTGGAAGTGACCCGCAACGAGCAAGCCGCCTTGCTGAACGGTGCGCGCCAGGACGTTCTGGCCAAGCTCAGCCAATCGGGCTTCACCATCGGCGACGTGAGGTACGAAGCCGGCGGCGAGCAAACCCAGCACGGCGGAGGCACCGTCGGCGCCAATGTGCCCAAGCTCGGCAAGGTGTCGTTCGAGATCAGCTCCGACAGCAAGATCCACGGTGGCGTCAGCACCACCCTCCACAACAACCCCGATCTGGCCGGCGCCATCCGCGACGCCGAGCGCAATTTCGACACGCGGCGTCAGGACATCTACGAATCCCGCGCCCGCGAGTGGTACCGCAACGGCGGCGCGACGCTGGAGAGCGACGGCGAGCGCTATTCGGTCTCGCGCGACGCGGCGAAGAACTACATCAACGAACGCCATCCGCTCAATCCGTTCGACCGCGTGGGCATCGATGGCGAAACCACCGTCGCGCGCGCGTCGCAACCCTTGGCGCCGGGGAACGAGCAGGCGAACCGCCAGTTCGAGCAGGCGCTCAAAGGCACCAACGGCGATCGCGATGCTGCGGCCGTCGCATTGGCGACCATCCGCGAGGCGCCCGGTTACAAGGCCGATCAAGACATCAGCGTCGCCCAGGGCAAAAACGGTTTGATCGTGACGCAGGGCCAAGGCGATGCCGCGCTGAACGTGCCGGTGCCGCAAGCGAAGCAGGGCGACTTCGAACGCGTCGCGCAGCAGTTGGCCGTGCAGCCGCCGCAGACCCCGCAGATCCCGGCGCAGCAACCCGATCAGCCAGAGCGCAAACCGACCAACGCGTTGACTTGACGCGCCGAAAGCCAGCGATCACCCCATTCATTTCGAATGCCGCACATTGGAGAGTGAGACATGTCAGAGAAAAAAACGCCGACTTACGCCGCAACCGAACTGGATGAGCGCGAGGTCAATCTCCGCATCCAACAGGATGGCAAAACCATCAAGGTGGATTTGGTTTTAACCAATACCGGGCGGCCCAATCAAATGCCGTTCGCGGCGATCGACCGGCAAAAGAAAGACGATTACCTCACCGATGCCATCAACAGCGTCACCGAGTACGCCGCCAGCAAAAGCATTGGCGGTTACAGCGTCGACAAGGTGACGGGGAGCGGAAAAGGGGGCGCGAATATCCAGGCGGTTTCGTTGGAATTCAATTCGACGGCGGAAGCCAATAAAGTGTTCAGCGATCCGGCGTTCATCAAGAAGCTTCAGTTGGATTTCGACGTGAGCCGAAAGCAGGCGTATATGGATGCCGCGCACGACTGGGTGGAAGGCATCGGCAATTCGAAAACCGGCGGAGCCACCATCGGGTACAACGGCGTCAATGTGAAGGTGTCCGATCGCGTTGCGATCGGTTACTACGCCGAGAATTTCAGCACCACGCCCGGCTATGGCGGCAATGCGGAAAAACATCGCGAATACGAAGATCTCATCCGGCTTTACGATAAACGGCATGGCATCAATCGAGGCACCGGTTACTCGCTCCTGGAACAGGAGCCGAAGAGCGGCCAATGGGTCGCCGGCATGCAGTCCCAGGATCACCCCTTGAATCGTCAGTACGAGCAGGCGCTGAAGGGCACCAACGGCGACCGCGATGCCGCAGCGGTGGCGGTGGACACCATCAGCAAGGCGGCAGGCTACAAGCCCGATCAGGATATCGCCGTTCTGCAAGGCAAGAATGGCCAACTCATCGCAACGCAGGGGCAAGGCGATGCGTCGCTGAATGTCGCGGTGCCGCAGGCGAAGCCCGGCGATTTCGAGCGCATCTCGACCCAGATGGCGCAGCAGCCGCAAACCACGCAAGTCGCTCAGCAACAAGACCAGCCGGAGCGCGCGCGAACGGTGTGATCGAGTCGACGCGGCATTGGACGGGGCGCGGGTCTTCGATCCGCGCCCCGGCCCACCCGTGCGTTGCGTCGAGATTGAATGCGTTCGTATTCGCGATTCACTACAGATAGGCCTCATGACTGAGGACATAAACAGGAGTTCGGAATCATGGGAGATTGGTCCATCGAAGCTCGCTCGCTGAGCATCGTCGGCGGTGTCGCTGCGCATAATTTTTGGGTGCTCCGCGACGACAAAGGCAAAGCCGTGGCCGAGTTGCACGGTCTCGCCACCGATCGCGATACCGGCAAGACGGTGCCGATCGGCACCGACGCCGACCAACATTCTCTGCGAGTGAAGCATTTCATCCACGATGAGCAATACGCCAGAAACTTCGGCTCGAAATCCACGAATGCCACGTATATCCAGGAAGGGCAGCGCAGCGAGACCGTGAGCTCCGGTTCGCGCGAAGAAATTCTCGGTCGATGGAAAGTCGGGGCGACCACCGCCGCCAAATTGATCAATCAGCAGGATTTGGACTACCCGCCGGGCGGGTTCAAACTGGACGGCAGCACCAAGAACAGCAATTCCGTCTATCGGACCGTCGGCGCGATGATGGTCGGCGGCAGCAATGTCCCCGTTTTCCAAGGGCCGCTGCAGCCGGGCGTGAATAACTATGTACTCCCTACCAACACCGTCCGCACCCTTCAGTACGACAAAGAACAGTTCCGGCAAGGTCAATCTCCCGGAGGCGGCGTGCAGGTGGCGATGGTCGATCCGAGCGCCGCGCAGAAGCTAACGGTGCCAACGACAGTGGATCGCGGGTCGTCTGGGGCATCGCCGAACGATGCGATCGCGCTCGTCCCGGGCAACGATCGTTTCAATCGTCAATTCGAGCAAGCGCTGAAAGGCACCAACGGCGATCGCGATGCGGCCGCGCTGGCGGTCGGCTCCATCCGCGACGCGGGCGGCAAACCGGATCAGGACATCAGCGTCAGCCAGGGCAAGAACGGTTTGATCGTGTCGCAGGGCCAGGGCGATGCCGCGCTCAACGTGCCGGTGCCGCAAGCGAAGCCCGGCGATTACGAACGCGTCGCCGCACAGATCGCGCAGCAGCCGCAACCGACGCCGCAGGTCGCGATGCAACCGGAGCCGCAGGAGCGCAAGGCGCCGACGGTCTGACGGCATCGCCGCGCGCCGGAAAAATCGCCGGGATCGACGGGCGGCTTTTCCGGTGCGAGGCGAATCCTCGAGGTCGTCGAATCGACTAAAATGCGCCCCTTTGCCGACATGCCGAGGGGCGCATGACACCGACGACAGACACATCCGACGACCCGTATCGATTGCCGGCGTCGTTCGCCGATCCGCGGATCGCAATGCCGGACAGCGACGACGCTTTCGTATGGCGCGACGGTAACGAAGTCGTCGCGATTCGCGACAAGCCGCTGCCGTCGCGCTGCGTGAAGTGCAATGCGCGGGTGACCGGCGCGATCAAGACGCGCAAGTTCTATTGGCATACGCCGCTGCTGTACCTGCTGATCTTCATCGGTCTGCTGTTCTACGTCATCGCTGCGTTGATCGTGCGCAAGAAGTCCGAGCATGCGGTCGCGCTGTGCCCGACGCACGCCAGGCGGCGTTTGGCGTTCATATTCGGCAGTTTCGCGATGTTTTTCCTCGGATTGTTCGTCGCCTTCTCCGGCGCCGACTGGATCGTGCTGGGCATCGTGACGATGGTCGCCGCGCTCGTCGTCGGTCTTTTGGGCGGACGGATCATGGTGGCGACGAAGATCGACGACCGCTACGCGCGGTTTCGCGGAGTCTCGAAGGCGTTCCTGGCGTCTTTGCCGCCGCTGCCGGCGCATCGTCGGCGTTGATCGGGACTTGTGCGGTGAGGGCGAATCGTTCGAGTCGCCCAATTCGCTGGCTTGTCGCCGATTCAGCGTTTGCGTTCGCGCGCGATGCGATCGCGCTCGCCTTCGTTCAGCGTCCAACCGATCGCGTCGGCGGTCGTGTCGCGCAAGCCGCGCTCGAAGGCGCGCGCGACTGCGTCGATACCCGTGCCATCGGCGGGCACGTTCGCGACGATCGTGCGGTTCGCCACGACGCGATTCTCGGCGTTATGCACCAGACGCGCGCCGAGTTCGATCCGCACCGTCGGCGTCGCGCCGCCGGCGTAATCCGATTCGAAGCGGCGCAGATCAAGCAGTAATTCGTACTGCGCGTTGACGCCTTCGCCGCGACGCGCGACGCCGGGTAGGCGGTCGCTGTCGGCGAAGGCGCGCAGCAGCGCGTCGTGAACCAGATCGGGCGCCGCTTGCGTCCACGCCGCGCTTTTGTACACCTGCAGTTCGCCCGGCTGCGGGCGCACCAGGATGCGTTCGGAATCGACGGTGGCGTCCGCATACGGGCGTGCGATCAGCAACTGCCATTCGACGCGCGGCCACGAGGC
>JADZBF010000038.1 GCA_020852215.1 Lysobacter sp.
AAGTCGCGAAGCAGATCGGCATGACGAACGAGCAGTATGCGACCTATGTTGCGCGCCGGTTCGCAGCCCGCGATGCCGCTGCTGAGGCGCTGTCGCAAGACGCGATCCGCGAGCACTTCAAGCGGCAATCGGCCGAGTATCGCGATCTGCGCAAGGCCACCGAGGACGAGGTTCGCGCCGAGACGGAGGCGATGCCGGTCTATCGCGCCATGCTGATGTTTACCCGTGGCCGCGCTCCAGGAGAAGGCGTCAAGCCGTTCAAGCTGGTCAAGGCGGACGTCGAGGGCCGGTACGGCTCGGCCGGATGGGTGACGGACGGCAAGACGAAGCGCCCGAACATTCCGATGCGGCTACGCCAGTTGAAGGCCATCGGCGGCACTGCGGATACCGTGTATTCGCTGCACACTGCAGCCGACGTTCTCGGCTTCAAGAACGCGGATGACATGGTCTCTGCGCTGATCGAGGCCAAGCCGTTCGAGGAATACGTGCGGGCCGAGACGGATCGCGTACTGGCTGAACGCATGGACGATCCGACCCGCGACGCGCGGATCATTGAGGCGGCCATTCAGGAAGTGCTGTCTGACAAGCGGCAGGCGCTCCTGTTCGAGGAACTGCGCATCCTGCAGTCCGGGTCTCGGCGGTCCGATTCGTTGTTGGCGACGGTGCGCGCGTCGGCGAAGCAGGCGATCGGCGAGACGGTTGTCGGCCGCTTGGACCCGCAGTCGTATCTGCGGAAGTCGGAACGCGCGGCGGCGGACTTCAACAAGGCGATGCGCGACGGAGATGTCGAACTAGCGACGGCGGCGAAATACCGCCAGATCATCATGCACGAACTCTACAAAGAGGCCGTGCGCGCTAGGGACGAGGCGAAGATTGCCGCTGGCATCCTGCGCGACGCCGCTCGCAAGAAAGCGTTTGAACGCATCGCCAAGGCCGGCGTGCAGTACGTCGAGGGCATGAAGGCGTTGCTGTCGTCGGTGCGACTCGTCACGCTGACGCAGAAGGAACTCGAGATCCGCGCCAAGGTACGCGACTTCGCGACGGTGCTGGCGGAATCAGGTGAAGCGGTGACGATGTCGGAAGCGACGTTGGCCGCCGTCGAATCCGCGAAGGAACGCGCGCTCAACGAACTCACGGTCGCGGAACTGCGACTGCTGCGCGACGACGTCAAGAATCTGGCGCATATAGCCGGACGGCAGGCGTCCATTATCCGCCAAGGCGAGGCGGTGGCACGCGAGGAAGCCATCACGGCGATGGTAGACCGCGCACGTTCCAGCAGCAAGGGCGGCAAGGGGGCGCCGATCGCGGAATCGTTCATGTCCGGCGGCGAACACGCGCTGCAAACGCTGTCGCAGATGGGCATGGCGATCAAGGGAGCCGAGACCCTAGTCGAATGGCTGGACGGCGGGTCGTCCGGACCGTGGCATTCGTACTTCTACGATCTCGCCAACAAGGGAGAATACGATCGCGAAATACTGCGCGAGAGGTTCCTGCGTCCACTGGTCGAGTTCACCGCTGGCATGAACCGTGCGCGGCGCAACGAACTGACCGAAATGGTCAAGCTCGACACGCTCGGCATTGAACTGCCGCGCGCCGTACTGATCTCGATGGCGCTGAACTTCGGCACGCAGTCGAATCTGGATCGCGTCATCGCGGGTGGCTTTGTCGATCCAAGCGCACGCAATACCGTGATCTCGCTCAACATGGACACCGTCGACGAGATTACGTCGAAGCTGAGCGAGGCGGATTGGGCGCAGATAAAGACGTTCTGGTCGACGCTGGAAGGCATGTGGCCAGAGATTCAGGCGTTTCAGGAGCGCATGGGCGGACTCGTGCCGCCGAAGATCGAAGGCCGAACAATCACGACGCCGTTCGGCGACGTGCAGGGGTCGTATTGGCCGATCGTCTACAACCCGCGCGGGTCGATGGCCGGGGCGAAACAGGAAATAGAATCCAGCACGGCAGTCGGCGCGCTCATGGGGAACCATAGCCGCGCCACGACCGGCCACAGTTTCCTGTTCGAGCGCACGGTATCCGCTGGCCCGCTGCTATTCGACTACAGCGCCGTGCTGTCGCGACACATAGATGAGGTCCTGACGGACCTGACGCATCGCGAGTTTGTCATCCAGGCCACGAAGATTCTCGCTGATCCGCGCGTCAAGCTGGCGATGGACGACAGCATCAGCGTGGCCGGCAGCAAGTCACTCGAAGGCATGGTCGCGAGTACGATTCGCGAGGATCGTGCGATCGGCGAGGCGGCGAACAAGGGCTGGAATACGGTCATCGAAACGCTGCGGCGCAACACTGTGCTTGCCGCGATGGGCTTCAAGATCGGGATCGTCGCCGGAAACGTGGCGCTCGCGCACTTCCAAGCCTACGCACGGATCGTCGGCCAAGACGCGAAGGCTGCCTATGCGGCTGGGCTCGCGCAGTTCTACCGGCACCCGGTCGACAGCATGAAATTCGTGCGCGACTCGTCCGCGATGATGCGGCACCGCGTGCAGAACCTCGAACACTCGTACACGACGATCATGCAGGAAATCGCCGGCCGGCATGATGTGATCGCCGGGATCGCGCGGGTCGCGATGAGCGTCCATCTCGGCGGCGACATGATCGTCACGCCGGCCA
>JADZBF010000039.1 GCA_020852215.1 Lysobacter sp.
AAGGCTACGGCCGCGACTGGCGCACCGCGATCTACCGGCAGATGGGCGAGCCGGAATTGCAGGATTATCTCGACGGCATCGATTGGCTGGTCGACACCCGGCAGGGCGATCGCGAGCGCGTCGGCATCTACGGCGGCAGCTACGGCGGATTCATGACCTTCATGGCGCTGTTCAAGAAGCCGGGCGTGTTCAAGGCCGGCGCCGCGCTGCGCCCGGTCAGTGACTGGTCGCAATACAACCACGAGTACACCAGCAACATCCTCAACACGCCCGACATCGACCCCGAGGCCTACGCGCGCTCCTCGCCGCTGGAATACGCCGACCGCCTGCAGGACCGCTTGCTGATCGCGCACGGCATGATCGACGACAACGTGTTCTACAAGGATTCGGTGATGCTGGCGCAGCGCTTGATCGAACTGCGCAAGCACAAGTGGGAGCTGGCGAGTTATCCGATGGAGCGCCATACCTACGCGCACCCGGAAGCGTGGTACGACCAATACCGGCGCATCCACGAACTGTTCGAGCAGACCTTGAAATGACACAGATCTTGTAGTGATCGCGGCGGGCGCGGCCGATGCGACCGCCCGCCCCAGGCGAACGCGACGATGGTGCGTCGTTTAGCGCAAAGCTAACGAAAAGATCGCGAAAAATTAGGATTGTCATCATCCTGACATAAGGTTGGGGGCGCAAGATGGCCGGATGCTCCCTCCCTTCAAGATCGCTCGGCCGACGCTGAGCGCCAACCGACTGTTATCCATCGTCGCGCTTTATCTGGTGCTTTTCGCCAATGCGCGCTTCTGGTCGATCGCGCTCGACGCCGGCGCCGGCCAAGGCTGGCGCACGATCGGCGTGACCGCCGCCATTGCCGCAGCCTTGTTCTCGCTCACCCTGTTGATGCTGCTGCCCTTGGGCATGCGTTGGGTGCTCAAGCCGGGGTTGGTGCTGGTGTTGTTGCTCTCGGCCGGCGCGGCGCATTTCATCGGCGACTTCGGCGCCGTTATCGACCGGCATGCGCTCGCCAGCGTTTACGAGACCGACGCGCGCGAAGCCGGCGAATGGCTCTCGCTGCGGATGCTCGGCACGCTGTGCTTGCTCGGCGTGTTGCCGGCGCTCGCGGTGTGCTGGGTGAAAGTGGAGTGGCGGAGTTTTTTGCGCGAAACGTTTTCGCGCGCGAAGCTGGCGGCGGGCGTATTGCTGCTGCTGGGCGTCGCGGCACTGACGTTCGGCAAGGATGTCGCCTCGCTGGTGCGCAATCACATGGAATTGCGCCATATCGCCAATCCGTTCGCGCTGCTCGCCGCGCAGTTGTCCTACATGGACCATGCGCGCAACGATAATCGACCGATGGAGCGCATCGGCATCGACGCGAAGCGCGGTACTGCGCTGCCGGCCGGTCGGCGTCCGGTGGTCTTGGTGTTGGCGATCGGCGAATCCGCGCGCGCGGCGAGTTTGGATTTGAATGGGTACGCGCGTGCGACCGGCGTACCTCTGCGCGACATGCCGATCGTCAACTTCAGCCAGGTCAGAAGTTGCGGCACGAATACCGCGACCTCGGTGCCCTGCATGTTCTCCGGCATGGGCCGCAAGGATTACGACGACGGTCGCGTCAAACGCCGCGAGAACCTGCTCGACGTGGTCAAGCGCGGCGGATATGACGTGCTTTGGCTGGATAACAATACCGGCAGCAAAGGCTTGGCCAAACGCGCGAAGGAAAACCACGTCGGCAAAACCGCGTCCGCCAAGCACTGCAACGAGGAAGGCTGTTTCGATGAGGCGCTGCTCGAGCATCTCGACAAGGTGCTGCCGACAATCCAGCGCGACACCGTGATCGTGGTGCATCTGCTCGGCAGCCACGGCCCGGCGTACTACGCGCGTTATCCCGAACGCTTCGCCGCGTTCAAACCCGAATGCCGCACCAACGAATTGCAGCGCTGCAGCGACCAGCAGATTCGCAACACCTACGACAATACGATGCTCTACACCTCGTACGTCCTCGCCGGCATCGCCCGTCGGCTCGGCGAATCCGGCGGATTGCCCGAGTCGGCGTCGATCGCTTGTTTGGCGACGAAACCGGCCGGGCAATGTCCGCCGACGCCCGCGGCCCCGTCATCGGCCGCGGTGCCGGTATCGCCCGCATTCGACGGCGCGATGCTGTATGTGTCCGATCACGGCGAATCGCTCGGCGAACACCGCTTGTATCTGCACGGCGCGCCGTATGCGATCGCGCCGAGCGAGCAGACGCATGTGCCGATGATCTTCTGGAGTTCGGAGACGTTCGCCGCGCGACGCAAACTCGATTTGGCGTGCCAGCGCCGTCGCGCGAACGCGGAACTGTCGCACGACCATTTCTTCCACAGCGTGCTCGGCTTGGCCGACGTCGCGACGCGCGAGCGGCGCGCCGAACTCGACGTGTTCGCGCCCTGCATCCGCCGAATCGATTAAGCCGAATCGACTAAGTCGAATCGATCAAGTCGAATCGATCAAGTCGAATCGACCAAGTCGAATCGACCAAGTCGAATCGACCAAGTCGACTTGCGAACCGCGAACTGCGCCTCTGCCGCCGGTTACTATGACCCGACTCCCCCGACTCGTCTCCGCCATGCGCCCGCGCTTCCTTTCGACCCTCGCCGCTCTCGCTCTCGCCGTCGTCGCCCCCGCGACGCAAGCGCAAACCTTCGCCTGCGGCATGTACACCGACGCCGAAAGCGGCGCCCGTCTCGACGTGAGCGACGGCGCGCACGCGCGTCTGCTGCGCGAATCCATCGCGCCCAAAGCGCTGCGTTACCGGGTCGACAACCGGAAGGTGACGCTGTACGACGTGGACGATGGTTACGCCGATCGCTACACGCTCAGCGCCGACGGACGCACCTTGTCCGGTGAACCGTCCGCGTTTCGGATGGTGTTCGCGCTGTCGGAAGCGCTCGAATGCCCGATGGTGAAACGCCCGCCGCCCGGCGCGTGCGAATCCGATTTGGAGGCCTGTTTTCTCGCGGTCGAAGACGCCGACGCGCCGACGCTGGAAGCCTACTGCGCGGAAAATCTGCCGTTCGCCTGCGTCGCGTTGATCGAGGGCTTTCAGCGTAAAGCCGAAGGCGAAACGCCCGCTTCGGTGCCGGTCGAAGCGCCCCCCGAATGCCGCGAAGGCGTGCCGACGTTCTCGGCGTCCGCGTGCGAAGCCTTCCTCGGACGGATGATCGCCGAGACGCTGGGGTCGTCCACGAAGTCGCTGTACGCCGACGAAGCGCCGCTCGCGAGCGACGATCTCGCGCGACTGCCGGCCTTGTGCGAACGCGGTGCCTCGGCGAAGTTGTGCGGCACCGTCGCCGACAAATTGTGGAATGCGGCGCGCTACGCCGATGCGCGTCTTGCGCTGCAACGCGCCTGCGATCACGACGACGACGATGCATGCCGCCGCGCGGCGCCGCTGGCGACGATCGAGAACGATGGTTTCGGCACCGTACCGATGACCGCGCTGCCCTGCGGTCGCTACGTGTCCGATACCGGTTTGATGAGCGAATACGTCTTCGGCGATCGCGGCGGCGTCGCCGGCGGTTTCGGCGCGTCGATGCGCGCGCGACTGGAGAACGGCGACACCCGCATCCGCCACGACAAAGGCGGCGATTTCGTGCTGCGCCGGCTCGTCGACGGTCGTTTGATCGGCATCGACACCTGGAATCGGTTTGCCTTGTATCGCCGCGACGGCGGCGCCGACACCTGCGCGGCGCCGGTGACGTATCGCGAAACGGCGCTGGTAGAAGACTGTCCGCAGCCCGGACCGAAGACGCCGGAAGCCTGCTGCGCCAGCGGCCGTTTGCACGGCTGCAATATCGTCGGCCATCGCCTTGCATTGGAGCAGCGCTGGTACGACGCCGCGTCCGAATATCTGAAAGTGTGCGCCGGCGACGTGCGCATCGGTTGCGAAAACCTGGTGCGCGTTTACGCCGAAACCGGCGACGAAACGATTCCCGAGCGTCTCGGGGCGTTGTGCGAGCAAGACCCGCAACGCGTCGCTTGCGATGTGGCCGAAACCACGAATTGGGCGGCGTACGCCATCTCCAAAGTGTTGGAGGATGCTTTGCGCGAGGAGACGGAAACGCCCGAAGCGCCGAC
>JADZBF010000040.1 GCA_020852215.1 Lysobacter sp.
CGGCGAGTTGTATTTGGCCGACTACTTCGCTTACGGCTCGCCCGGTTCGCCCGGCATGAGCCTGGGCAAGAAATTCCGCGTCGGCAGCTCAATGATGGCCAATACGCCCTCGTCCAACGTGACCAGCGCGGAGGTGACGCAGCAGACGGTGGTCCCGCTACCGCGGACCGATACGCTGATCGGCGTGTTGAACGCCTCCGCCGTCAACATCGGGCCTGTCACCGTGACCTACCGAAATCGCAATGGCGGGATCGCCGGCACCAACACCGTGGCGTCGCTCCTTCCCGGACAGACGCTGCGGTTGACTCCGGGGACGCCAGGCTTTCCGGCGTCGCCCTTCTTCGACGGCTGGGCGGATATCCGCGCCTGCAAACCGGGGCTGATCGGCTGGACGATGCGCGAGATCACGAAGAACGGCTATACGCATTTCGAGAAAACCTACGGCGAAGAACTGGTGGGCGCCAACGGGCTCGAACCCGGCAAATCGATTCCGGTCGTGGAGCAGGGCATCGCGGTGAATCGCAAAGTGGCGCCGTTCGGCCGGGTCTCCGATTGGTGGTGGCCCTCCTACACCAACTTCGCGAACAATAGCGTCAGCAATGTCGGCAACTACTGGTTCCGCTTCTTCAGAGCGACGCCGACCACCATCGATGTCACCAACTACACCGGACAGCCGTTCACCGGCCTGCCCTTCGGCAGTACGTCGTTTTCGTATCAAGATGGGTTAGGTGGGCAGGTCTCGTTGCCGCCCAACACCAATATGAACATCAGCGGCCGCGTCGATGTGAAGACGGGCAGTGTCATCGGCATTACCGCGATCGGCGATCCGTTCGAGGAATGGCTCATTCCTGGATTCGCCGGCTACGCCGGAGGCGCTGCGCTTCCGCCGTTGAAGGCGCGCTGAGTCCTTCCCGCTCCAACGTGCGATGTTGCGAGCGTCGCAGGAGCGTTAACCGAAAGAGCCGCGTCCGCTAATGCGGGCGCGGCTCGCAACGCTCGATCCAGGCGCCCAATTCGGCACGACGCGGATCGCGTTCCGGCAGTAAGCGCAACGCCGAATCCGCCATTTCGATCGCAGCGGAACAGTCTCCCGACAGCGCAGCCCAAAGCGCAAGCGCATGCAGCGGCCTTCCCTGCAGCGGATGATCGGCGCCGACGGCGATCGCATGCGCATCGCTCGCTTTGCGCAACAGATCGCCCGCCTCGTCGAGCCGGCCGCGATCGAGCAGCGCCAGTCCCAGTTCGAGCCTGCTTTCGGCGACCTCGGCGTGATCATCGCCCAACAATGCGATGCGCGAGGCCAAGGCCGCGCGCTGCAGACGTTCGGCCTCGTCCGTATCGCCGCGCGCGCGCGCCAACGCGCCCAAGTGCGCCAAGCTGCGCGCGGTATCGCGATGGCGGTCGCCGAGGGTGTTGCGGCGATTGGCGAGCGCGCGCAGGGCGAGCGTCCGCGCCTCCGCGTGCGCACCGCGCGCCGACAGCGTCATGCTCAGTTCGTCTTCGATGTACACGGTTTCGGGATGTCCCGCGCCGTACAACGCGGTCCGCAGCCGAAGAACATCGCGGTAGGCGCGCTCGCTGTCCTCGTAGCGGCTCGTATCGGCATAGAGCAGCGCGAGATTGCCGAGCGTCGAACCATCGGGATCGCGCGCGGAGCCCGCGCGCGTCGGGTCGCCGACGACTTCGAGATAGAGCGCTTCGGCTTGCGCATAGCGGCCCAGATCGTGATTGATCAACGCCAGATTATTCACCCCGTCCCACACGCGCTCGTCGTCGGCCGGCAACACGGTGCGACGCACGTTCAGCGACTCGCGGAACAAGGGCTCGGCGCGTCGAAAATCGCCGTTCGCGGCATAGACCCGGGCGAGTTGGTTGTTGAGATCGGCGACTTCGACCGAGCGCGCGCCGGTGCGCGCGCTCTGCAACGCGATCGATTTTCGCAAACTATCGGCCGCGCGGTCGTAGATGCCGAGCTGTTGGTACAAGCCGCCGAGCATGCCGAGAAATTCCGCGTTCGACTGCGGTTGATCCTTGAAACGCAGCGCGGCGCGTTCGGCGCCGCGGTCGAGCAGCGCGCGCGCGGTGATGGCGTTGCCCTGCTCCGGCCCGGGCTCGGCGATCTCGAACAAATCCGTCAGCAACGCCGAGGTCTGCGTCGCGCGGTCGCGTTCGGCGCGCGTCTGCGCCAGCAGCGTCATCGACGCGACCACGAACGCCACGACCGACAGCACGAACGCCGCGACCAACACCGACGCCACGCGATGCCGCCGCAGGAATTTCCCCGCGCGATAGCGCAAGGTGGCGGGGCGCGCGGAAATCGGCAAACCCTCCCACCAACGGCCGAGGTCGGCGGCCAATTCGCCCGCCGTGCCGTAGCGACGATCGGGCTCTTTCGCCAGCGCCTTGGCGAGCATCACGTCCAAGTCGCCGTTGAGCGTACGCGCCAACGACACCGGCGTCGCTCGTCGCGATTCGGCATGCTTCTCGGCGTCTTGATCTTCCGCGCTCGCGCGAACCCGCGCGCTGGCGGTGAGCGGGTCGATCTCGACGATCGCGCGCGCCAACGCCGTCGGATGCGAAGCGGTGTCGCGGTACGGCGACACGCCGGTGAGCAGGCGATACAGCAGCACGCCGAGGCTGTAGACATCGCTGGCCGGTCGCACCGGCTCGCCCAGAATTTGTTCGGGACTGGCGTAGCTCGGCGTCATCCAGCCCAGACGCGTGACGGTGCCGGTCGTTTCGTCGTCGCGCGGCGGGCCATCGTCGTCATGCAGCAATTTGGCGATGCCGAAATCGAGCAGTTTGACCTCGCCGTCGGGCGCAACCAAAACGTTGCCCGGCTTGAGATCGCGATGCACGACGAGGTTGCGATGCGCGTTCTGCACCGCATCGCAAACGCGCCGCATCAAGGCCACGCGAGCGCGCACATCGAGACGGTGCCGGTCGCAATAGGCGTCGATCGCTTCGCCTTCGACGTATTCCAGCACCAGGAACGGGCGACCGGCGCGCGTACGGCCCGCGTCGAGCAAACGCGCGATGCCCGGATGCGACAGCGTGGCCAGAATCCGACGCTCGGATTCGAAGCGCTTCACCAGCGAAGCGGCCTCCACATCGTCGCGCAAGACTTTGATCGCCACCTGCGCGCCTTCGCCCGATGCCGGTCGCGCCGCGTACACCGCGCCCATGCCGCCTTCGCCCAACTTGCGCCCCAAACACCAGCCGTCGAAGACATCGTCCTGCAACGCCGCGCGCGCATCGGTCTCGCGCGCGGCGAGCGCCCGCGCCGCCGTCGCCACGACCGCGCGCTCGAATCGGGATGAGATCGGCACGGTATCGGCCGAGGCCGCGTCCATCGCAAGCAGTCGCGCGGCTTCCGCGCGCACATCGGCATCCGGCTCCGCCGCATCCAGCCACGCGACGCGTTCGCTATCGGGCTGCGACAGCGCCTCGGCGAACAGCGCTTCCACGCGGCGAAAACGCGCGGATTCCGCGTCGTCTGTCCCTTCGACGCGCGTGTCGTAAGCCTCATCGTCGATTCGCATATCGGTTCCTATCGGCAAAGTCGAGCGCGTCTTCGCCCGATATTTGCGGCAGCCCCAAACCCGACCTCGTCGGGCTCGCTTCCTTCGTCTCGCTCAATGCGAGCGCGACGCGTCGTCCAGCGCCAGACGATCCGCCAACCATGCGCGCGCCAGACGCAAGTCCAGAATCACCGTCGGCTCAGACACGTCCAGCAGCGCCGCGGTTTCGGCGATGGACAGCCCAAGAAAACATCGGAATTCCACCGCTCTGGCTTTGCGCGCATCGCGTCGCGCCAAGGCATCCAGCGCGCGGTCGAGCGCGAGCATCTCCAGCGGATCGCCGTCGAAGCCGGGCACGTGTTCGGCCCATTCGTCGAACGCGACGCGATGTTCGCGACCTTCGCCGCGGCGCAGCGCATTTTCCGCGCGCGCATGGTCGACCAGGATGCGGCGCATCATGCGCGCGACGAGCGCGAAGAAATGTCCGCGATCGCGACAATCCGGCGTACGGCCCGAGGCCAAGCGCAGAAAGGCCTCGTGCATCAGCGCGGTGGCGCGCAACGTGTGATCGCGGCGTTCGCCGCGCAGGGCGCGCTCGGCCAGCGTATGCAAATGCCGGTACACCGACGCCATCAAGGCATCGACCGCTTCGGGCTCGCCGCGCCGCCATGCGTGCAGCCATGCCGTGATCGGCGCGTCCGTGATGGGCACTTCCGTGATCGGTGCGTCTGCGGTGGTGACGTGGGTGGACGCGTCGGGCGTCTCGACCGGGGCGCTCTGTTGCGGGGCGTATGGGGGCGTGTTCATGGCCTCGTTCCTTGAGTGGATCCGCACGGCATCGCGCGCCGCCCCTTTCGGCGCCGCCACAGCATCCGGTCAAACGGCCGACAAAATCAAGCGCGACGCTCCGTTCGCCCGACGAACGCCGCCTTCCGCGGTGCGAACGTCAGGTCAGCGCCTGCAGCCGCGCGGCGAGTTTCTTCGCCGAAGCCCCGCCCTTCGCCCCCAATTCCTGCGCGAACAGCGACACCCGCAATTCTTCCAACTCCCAGCGGAAGCGCTGCCAGCCCGGCGCGGCGTCCACGCCGCGGTCGCGCGCATCCTGCAGCGCGTCGGCGAACGGTTTGAGTTCGAGCATCCGCGCTTGGTCGCGCGTGGGGTCGCGCAACGCGCGCTCGGCGCGCAGCGCGAGCGCTTTGAGATAGCGCGGATACGCGTGCAAGGCTTCGGCCGGCGTATCGCGCAAAAAACCCGGTGACGCCAGCGCGGTCAATTGGTCGCGCATATCGTCCAAATTGGCGCGCGCCCAGCCCATCAGCGTCGATTCCAAGGCCGCGCGCACCTCGGCGACCAGCACGAGGATGGTTTCCGCCTGTTTCAAACGTTCCATCGCTTCGCCGAACACGGTTTTGGCGATCAGATCGCGCCGCTGCGCGAATGTCGCGGCGTCGCGGATCGCATCCAGCCCTTCCGCACTCGCCGCGGCGAACGCGCCTTCGATCGTGTCTTCGCGCAAGCGGTCGCTGTCTTTCAGCCCGTCCCGGCGCGGCCGTTGCGATTCGATCGCCGCGTACAGCAAGGCGGTTTTCGCCTGCACCGGCAATTGTTTTCGCGATTGCTTGAGCTTCTCGCTCAGTTCGATCCGCAGCAAACGGCGCACGCCCTGCGGATGATGCCGCTGCGCTTCCGCGCGATCGGCATGTACGGCCAACGACACGCTATCGCCGTCGTCGTGCAAGGCCGGATAGGCGGGCACGCCGCCCGTGCCGACGATGCTGACGGGGATCGGCGCGGGCGGGAAGGCGCGCAAGCCGGTCTGCGCCAAACCCTGCGCGGCGCGCGCCGAAAACGCCTCGGCCGCGCGTTTGCCGAAGCGTTCGCGCAGGTCGTCCAGATCGCGGGATTCCGCGAGCACCGTCTTGCCGTCCGCATTCAACAGACGCAGATTCGCGCGCAAATGCGGTTCGATGCCGCGCGCGTCGAAATCCAAAGCGCTTACTTCGACGCCGCTGAGCTTTTTCAGGAACCGCGCCAGCGCGCCTTCGAAGCTGTCGGGTTCGAGCGATGCCGGCGCCTGCGCGTTCGCGGCGCCGGTCGTCGGCGCATAGGCTTCGGCGAAGGCGCGCGCGAAGTCCGGCGCCGGCACGAAATTGCGGCGCAGAATTTTCGGCAGGGATTTGATCGACGCCGTGGCTTTGTCCTGCACGAAGCCCGGGGCCAACCAAGACAACCGGGCCTCGTCGAGCGCGTTCAGCAGATGCAACGGCACCACCACGGTCATGCCGTCGTCCGCCGCGCCGGGGTCGAAGCGGTAGCGCACCGCGAGCCGCACGTCGCCGAGCGGCAGATACGGCGGATAACGCGCCGCTTCGCTGGCGTCGCCGATCATCAGATCGTCGATCGACCATTCCAGCTTCGCCTTCTCTGTCGGCGGCAGTTTCGCGTACCACGCGTCCAGCGCCTGACGGTTATGGACATGCGGCGGCAAGCGGTCGAGATACCACTGCGCCTGCCACTCTTCGTCCACCACCAAACCGACGCGACGCTGCTTGGCTTCTTCCTGCCTGGCTTTCGCCAGCGTCGTCAGATTGCGCGCGAGGAAGGCCGCACGGGTATCGATCTCGCCGGTCGTCAGCGCGTCGCGGGCGAAGATCGCGCGCGCTTCCTGCGGAAACAGCGCGCCGTAATGCACCGGCTTTTTCGGCGCCAGGATCAACCCGAACAAACCGATCTGTTCGCTGCCGATCACGCGCCCCTGCGCGCGCGACCAGTGCGGGTCGTGATGCCGCCGCGCCAGCAGATGCGGCAATTCGTCGATCGCCCACTCCGGTTCGATCGAGGCATTGACCATCGACCAGACTTTTTCGGTATCCAGCAACGTCGCCGACAGCACCCACGGCGGCGGCTTCGAGGCCAGCGTCGAGCCCGGAAACAATTGGAATTTTCGACCGCGCGGGCCGTCGTAGGCGCCACGGTCGCCGCGATGGCCGATCTGCGTGGGCAGGCCCGCGATCAAGGCGCGGTGCAGTTTCGCGTACGAAGGGTCCCGACCGGCCCTATCGCGATTGCCATCGCGATTGCCATCGCGATCGCCATCCAGAGCGCCATCGAGAGCGCCGTCCAGATCGATGCCGATCTCCGGATGCCATTGCAATTC
>JADZBF010000041.1 GCA_020852215.1 Lysobacter sp.
CACATCACCGATATGGCGTGGAAGCGCGTGCGTCATCCGTCCGAAGTGGTCGAAGTCGGTCAGGAACTCGAAGTCCGCGTGCTCAAGTACGACCGCGAGCGCAATCGCGTCAGCCTCGGCCTGAAGCAACTGGGCGAGGATCCGTGGGATAACATCGCTCGTCGTTATCCGTCGAACATGCGCATGTTCGGTAAGGTCTCCAACGTCACCGATTACGGCGCGTTCGTCGAAATCGAGCCGGGCGTGGAAGGCTTGGTCCACGTCTCCGAAATGGATTGGACCAACAAGAACGTCAACCCGTCCAAGGTCGTGCAGGTCGGCGACGAAGTCGAAGTGATGATCCTCGACGTGGACGAAGAGCGTCGCCGCATCTCGCTGGGCATGAAGCAGTGCACCCAGAACCCGTGGGAAGTGTTCGCTGCGACCCACAAGAAGAACGACAAGGTGGCCGGTCAGATCAAGTCGATCACCGATTTCGGCATCTTCATCGGTCTGGACGGCGGCATCGACGGCTTGATCCATCTGTCGGATCTGAGCTGGAACACCACCGGCGAAGACGTCGTGCGCAACTTCAAGAAGGGCGACAACCTCGAAGCCGTCGTGCTCGCCGTCGATCCGGAACGTGAGCGCATCAGCCTCGGCGTGAAGCAGCTCGAACAGGATCCGTTCGGTCAGTTCATGGCCTCGTTCCCGAAGGGCTCGAAAGTCAGCGGTACGGTCAAGGAAGTCGATTCGAAGGGCGCCACCATCGACCTGGGCGACGGCATCGAAGGCTACGTCACCGCGCGCGACATCAGCTACGACCGCGTCGACGACGCCAGCCAGCATCTGAAGGTCGGCGATAAGGTCGAAGCCAAGTTGATCGGTATGGACCGCAAGGGTCGCACCCTGCAGTTGTCGATCAAGGCCAAGGACGAAGCCGAAACGCAGGAAGCCCTGGCCGAGTACAACAAGGCCTCGGCCGATGCGGCCAGCGGTACGACCAAGTTGGGCGCGCTGCTGCGCGAACAGTTGGAAAGCCGTTCCGAGTGATGCGGTAGGCGAGGGGCCGCGCATGCGGCCCCTCGCTCACCCTTTGCTCGTTCGCCTTGTGCTCGTTCAACCCCGCTCGCTTATCGCAGCCCGCTCCGTCGCCCCCGCTTCGATTCGGCTTCCGCATCATCGTTACGCGGCCGGCCTGGTCTGACGAGGTTCTATCGCTCGTTTCTCGCCACGTCTCCACGCGGATTCCTCGACACCGTCACGCGAATGTGCCCATGACCAAGTCCGAACTGATCGAGATCCTGACCCAACGCCAGGGC
Organism: Lysobacter sp.; assembly: GCA_020852215.1. GTDB lineage: Bacteria > Pseudomonadota > Gammaproteobacteria > Xanthomonadales > Xanthomonadaceae > Lysobacter_I. Next base: position 1,302 of record JADZBF010000041.1, read on the forward strand.
CATCTGAAGGCCGACGACGTCGATTTGGCGGTGAAGTCGCTGCTGGAAATGATGGGCGGCGCGCTGGCCGAGGGCGACCGCATCGAAATTCGCGGGTTCGGCAGTTTTTCGCTGCATTACCGCCCGCCGCGCACCGGGCGCAACCCGAAGACGGGCGACGCCGTCGCTTTGCCGGGTAAGCATGTGCCGCATTTCAAACCGGGCAAAGAGCTGCGCGACCGCGTCAGCAGCGTCGTGCCATTGCCGCCGGAAGATTGATCCGCGCGGCGGACGTCGCCGCGCGATCCGGTTCCGGTCGGCTTCCCGCGCTTCAGCGTTTGGCTCGCGCGTCGGCAGGTCGACGGAACGCCCCTCTCGAAACACGATGCCCACCCGCGATGCCACCCGCGAAATCGCCGATGCGTCGGTGCGCGAGAGGCTCTACACTGTCTTTCTGTCTCCGAGCATGAGCCTGTCGAGATGATTCGTCCGATCCGTGCGTTGCTCGCCATTGCGTTCCTCGCCGGCGGCGCGGCGCTCGGCGCGCTGAATCCGACCCTCGTCGAGGTCGATCTTGGGGTGACGCGTTTCGATGCGGCGCTGGGCGTGGTGATGTTGGGTGCGTTGTTGTTGGGCGTGTTGCTCGGTGGCGCGGCGTTGACGGTCTCGGTGATCGTGCCGATGCGTCATCGCCTGTTGCGCGAACGCAAAACCGCGGAACGCGCCGCCGTCGCGCCGACGCAAACCGCAGACTTGGAGGATGCCGCGCATGGACTTCATCAGTGAGTGGTTCTGGTTTTTCTTGCTGATTCCGTTGGCGGCGGTGTGCGGCTGGGTCATCGGCCGACGCGGCGGCGAGCGCCACAGCGACAATCAAGTCAGCAAGCTGTCGACGACGTACTTTCGCGGCCTCAACTACCTGCTCAATGAGCAGCCGGACAAGGCGATCGAACTGTTTCTGCACGTCGCCGAACTCGACAAGGACACCTTCGAAACCCAAGTCGCGCTCGGACATTTGTTCCGCAGGCGCGGCGAAGTCGATCGCGCGATTCGTCTGCATCAAGGTCTCGTGCAGCGAAACGATTTGAGCGACCCGCAGAAAGTACAGGCGTTGCTGGCGCTCGGCGAGGATTACATGCGCTCGGGTTTGCTCGATCGCGCCGAGACGGTGTTCACCGATTTGGCGAAACTCGACGCACGCGCCCCGCAGGCCTTGCGGCATCTGATCGGCATCTATCAGAGCGAACGCGATTGGCAGAAAGCCATCGAAATGGCCACGCGCTACGAAGCCGAGACCGGCGAGGCGATGGGCAAGTTGGTCGCGCAGTTCGAATGCGAACTCGCTGAGCGCCTGCGTTCGGCCGGCGATATCGACGGCGCGAGCGCCGCGGTCGCGCGCGCGTACGCGGCGGATTCGACCTCGGTGCGCGCCGGGATGTTGGAAGGACGCATCGAATTCGATGCCGGGCGCTTCGCGGGTGCGGTCCGCGCTTACGAGCGCGCCGCGCGACACGATCCGGATTTCCTGCCGGAGATTCTGCCCTCGCTGTTGGTGAGCTACGAACAGGTTGGCGACCCGACCGGCGGCCGCGCCTTCCTCACCGAAATGTGCGAGCACTATCGCGGTATCGCCCCCGTGCTGGCGTTGACGCGATTGGTCGAAGCCTCCGACGGCGTGCATGCGGCCCGCGATTACCTGGCGCGGCAATTGAAAGAGCGTCCATCGGTGCGCGGCGAGGCGGCGCTGATCGATTTGAGCATCGCCGACCGCACCGACCCGGTCGCCACCTTGCACGACCTCAAGCACGTTACCGAACAACTGCTGGTCCGCAACCCGAGTTATCGCTGCAACCGCTGCGGTTTCGGCGCGCGCAGCCATCACTGGCAGTGCCCGAGTTGCAAGGAATGGGGCTCGGTGAAGCCGCTGCTCAATTACGCCGTCGTCTGATCGTGATGGCGTTCAGCGGATCGTCGAAAAGCGCGCGTTATGCGCGCTTTTCGAGCCGCGCGTTCGGCGCATCTCCGAACGCGCGCTCGATCGCTTTTCCGCGATGCCTGCGGGGTCGCGCATGACGCTGCGGTTCGATTGGATGCTCTGGTTCGCGCTGTACGCCGCGTTGGGTTACGTCGGCGCGGGTTTGGCGCGTCGTTACGCCGTGCAGCGACGATTGATGGACGAACCCGGCGAGCGTCGCAGCCACACCGTACCGACGCCACGCGGCGGCGGCATCGCGATCGTCGCTGCGTTGTCGATCGCGGCTCTCGCGTTGATCGTTCGGCAACCGCGCGAGATCGTGGCGACGGCGAGCGGCCTGCTCGGTCTATGGCTCGTGGCCGGCGTCGGTTGGATCGACGATCATCGGCCGCTCTCGCCGTGGTTGCGTCTGGCGGTGCATGGCATCGCCGCGACCGCGCTCGCGGCGGGCGCTTTTCTCGGTGGCGCGTCGTTCGCGGCGGCCGCGACGACGTGGGTACTGTGCGTGGTGCTGGTGAACGTCTGGAACTTCATGGACGGCATCGACGGCCTCGCGTCGACCCAGGCCGCGCTCGTCGCCGCTGCGTTCGCGTTCTGCGCCGCCAGCGCTTCCGGCGCGTTGCTGGCGCTTGCGGCGATCGGCGCCATCTTCGGATTCTTGCCGTTCAATCTACCGAAGGCGCGATTGTTTCTGGGCGATGTCGGCAGCGGCGCGCTGGGCTATGCCATGGCGTGGTTGGCGGGGCTCGCGATGGTTCGTCTCCCCGAATCCGCGTGGCTGTGGCTGACTCTGCCGCTCAGCGCCTTCGTGCTCGATGCCGGTTTGACCTTGCTTTCGCGCGTTGTGCGCGGCGAGCGTTGGTGGCTGCCGCATGTCGAGCACGTCTATCAACGCTGGGCGCGCCGAACCGGCAGTCATGTTGCAGTCAGCGGCGCCTATGCCCTCTGGACCCTTATCGCGGTCATAATGGCCGGCATTGGCGTATCCAACGTTGACCAATGGGGGGCGAGCGAAGTCGCAGTGGCGGTTTCGGCTTGGTGGGGGCTCGGGATGCTGCTGTGGTACGGATTCCGCCGTCGCGCGTCAGAATCGCAACGGGCGGAGGGAACATCGAACAGAGGAGTCGATGCATGACGGTTTGGAGAGAGCGTCTGGAGGGTGCGATCCCGCGCGCTGCCGTCGTCGCCCACGATTTGCTGATGGTCTGGCTGTGTTGGAGCGGCTTGACCCAATTCCGCTATGCGATGACCGATACGGCGATGACGCCGTCGTTCTGGGACCCGGCCACCGTCCTGGTGTTGGTCGCGCAAGGCCTGGTGTTCTGGCAGGTCGGTCTGTATCGCGGCGTCTGGCGCTTCGCCAGCGTGCCGGACCTGATGAATATCCTCAAAGCCAGCACCTTCGGTTTGCTGGCCATTCTGCTGGTCCTCTTCATCTATAACCGTTTGGAACAGGCGCCGCGTTCGGTGCTGGTGCTGTATCCGCTGGGCTTGAGTTTGATGCTGGGCGCGCCGCGACTGCTGTATCGGTCCTGGAAAGATCACGGCCGTATCAACAGCGATAAGGCCGCCGTACGCGTGTTGATCCTGGGCGCGGGCCAAGCCGGCGAAGCGGTCGTGCGCGATCTGCGCCGCACCGGCGCCTATCAGCCGGTGGGTTTCCTCGACGACGCCGCGAAATTGCGCGGCAGCCATCTGCACGGCGTGCCGGTGTTGGGCCGGATCGACGAAGTCGGTCGCATCGCCCCGGAAACCGCGGCCAAACTCTTGGTGATCGCCTTGCCGTCGGCCGACGCCGAGCGTATGCGCCAGGTGATCGAAGCTTGCGAGAGTACCGGTTTGCCGTTCCGCATGGTGCCGCGCCTCAACGACATCCTCGAGGGCAATTCCTTGCCCGGCGAACTCAAGGAAGTGGCGATCGAGGACTTGCTCGGCCGCGAACCTGTCGTGCCGAATTGGAAAGCGATGCGCGATTGGCTGGGCGGTCGCAGCGTGCTGGTGACCGGCGCCGGCGGTTCGATCGGTTCCGAACTCTGTCGCCAATGCGCGCGCCACGGCGCCAGCCGGATTGCGTTGGTCGAAATCGACGAACTGGCGCTGATCACCACGCAGATGCGCCTGCGTCGCGATTTCCCGCAGATCGAATTGGCGCCTGTGCTCGGCGATTGCGGCGACCCGGCGGTGATTCGCTACGCGCTGGAGTTGATCAAGCCCGATGCCGTTTTTCATGCCGCGGCTTACAAACAGGTGCCGTTGCTGGAAGCGCAGTTGCGCGAGGCCGTGCGCAACAACGTGCTGGCCACCGAAACCGTCGCGCGTGAGAGCATCGCCGCGGGCGTCGGCACGTTCGTGCTGATCTCCACCGACAAGGCGGTCGATCCGGTCAACGTGCTCGGCGCCACCAAACGTTTGGCCGAAATGCTGTGCCAGTCGCTCAACGACCCGCGCGCCACGCGTTTCGTCACTGTGCGCTTCGGCAACGTGCTCGATTCGGCCGGCAGCGTGGTGCCGCTGTTTCGCGAGCAGATCCGCAGCGGCGGGCCGGTCACGGTGACCGATACGGACGTCACCCGCTTCTTCATGACCATTCCCGAAGCCTGCCAACTGATTCTGCAGGCCTCGGCGATCGGTTCGCAGCAGGCGATCTACACCCTCGACATGGGCGAACCCGTTTCGATCCGAGTGCTGGCCGAGCAGATGATCCGTCTCGCCGGCAAGCAGCCGGGTCGCGATATCGCGATCGTGTATACCGGCCTGCGCCCGGGCGAGAAATTGCACGAGACGCTGTTCCACGCCGACGAGCGCTATCGCCCGACCTCGCATCCGAAAATTCTGCAGGCCGAGCCGCGCAAAGTGCCGACCGAATCGATCGCCGCGGCGATGGCGAAATTGCGCGATGCCAGCACGCGCTACGATCTCGAAGCGCTCGCGAGCCTGTTGCGGGAAACGGTGCCGGAGTTCGTGCCGAGTACAGTCGCCTCGGAAACGCCGCCGCATGCGGCGACGGTGGTCGCGTTTCCGGCGCGAAACGCGCGTAAGACATAAGATGACGGCCGCGCCCGCCTAACCGCGGGCGTACGGGCCTGACGATGCGCGCGACGCAAGAATCCGCGGACGCGCACCCGCCGACTCTCAATGTTCCCAGGTGCTTCGATTGCTATGGCGCGTATCCGCAAAGCCGTTTTCCCGGTCGCCGGTCTCGGCACTCGTTTTCTCCCCGCGACCAAGACCGTTCCCAAGGAAATGTTGCCGATCGTCGATCGCCCGCTGATCCAATACGCGGTGGACGAAGCGGTCGAAGCCGGTTGCGACACGTTGGTGTTCGTCACCAATCGCTACAAGCATTCGGTCGCCGATTATTTCGATAAAGCCTACGAGCTCGAGCAGAAGCTGGAGAAATCCGGCAAGCACGAGCTGTTGGCCGTGGTGCGCAATGTGCTGCCGCCGCATGTGCGCGCGGTGTTCGTGACCCAGGCAGAGGCCTTGGGGCTCGGCCATGCCGTGCTCTGCGCCAAACCTATCGTCGGCGACGAACCGTTCGCGGTGCTGCTGCCCGACGATCTCATATGGAACCGTGGCCCGGGTGCGCTCAAGCAAATGGCCGACGCCGCCGAAGTCAGTGGCGGCAGCGTGATCGCAGTGCAGGACGTGCCGCGCGAGCAAACGGGCAGCTACGGCATCGTCGCCACCGATGCGTTCGACGGCCGCAGCGGTCGGATTCGCGCGATCGTCGAGAAACCTAAACCCGAGGTCGCGCCGAGCAATCTCGCGGTGGTCGGTCGCTATGTCTTGGACGGACGTATCTTCGGCCTGTTGGAAAGCACGCGCCCGGGCGCGGGCGGCGAGATTCAATTGACCGACGCCATCGCCGCACTGCTGCAGGAGCAGCGCGTGGATGCGTATCGCTTTCAAGGCACGCGTTTCGACTGCGGCACGCATCTGGGCCTGATCGAAGCGACCATCCGCTACGCGCTGGATCACGAAGCCTTGAGCGACGGCGCGCGACGGATGATGAGCGATGCGCTCAACGAACTGGGCGTGGTCGATCTGGACTGACGGTTCGTCGAAAATCGATCCGTCGGAATACGGGCAGAAACGCACGGCGCCTGGGCAGGCGAGATGCGGCCCGTCGGTGGGCCATAGCGAATATCCGGTGTGCTTCCGGGATACGCCC
>JADZBF010000042.1 GCA_020852215.1 Lysobacter sp.
CGATTCTGTCTTCGGGGACATGTCGCCGCACCTCCTAAACCCCCGCCAAGTCCGGCGGACTTGGCTGCCCCCGAACATCGGGGGCGGGTAAAGCAAAAAACAGTGCATCTTGAATACGAAGTGGAAAATCAATCGAAGCGATACATCCGCTTTTGTTCGAACGATTCCCGACTCCCTATTCCCGATTCCCGGCCTTCCTCTCCAACGCATCCAGCAACGGCGACCGCGCCGCGCCCGCTGCGATCCGGGCCGTGAGGCCGGTCGGCAATCGGGCGAGTGCGCGTTCGGCGGATTCGCGTTCGGCGAATTCGACGAAACAGCCGCTGCCGGAGCCGGTCAACCGCGGGCGAACCGCGGTCGAGTCGCAGGCTTGCGTCAACGCTGCGAACGCCGCTTCGACGGCGGGTTCGCGGCGGCGCAGGACCGGCTCGAAAGCATTCTCGAGCGCGGCGCCGGAAACGAAGCTCGCTATTGTCGCGGCTGGCGCATTTCGAGTCAATTCAGGCGCTTGAAACAACGCCGCTGTGGCGGCGTGAACCCCCGGTTCGACCAGCACATACCAGGCCGGCGGCAGGTCGATCGGGGTCAAGCGCTCGCCGCGACCCTCGGCCCAGGCGTTGCGCCCGCGGACGAACACCGGCACATCGGCGCCGAGGCGCAGCCCCAGTTCGGCCAGCCGCTCCTCGCCCAACCCGCAGCCCCAAAGCCGGTCCAGCGCTCGCAGGACGGTCGCCGCGTCGCTCGAACCTCCGCCGAAACCACCACCGGGCGGAATGCGCTTTTCGATGGCGATATCGGCACCCAGCCCGACGTTCGCTTCCGTTTGCAGCAAAAGCGCGGCGCGGACGGTGAGATCATCGGCCTCGGCCACCCCGGCCGCGGAAGGGCCGTGACGCACGATTCGACCGTCTTCGCGCACCCGCAAACGGATCGTGTCGCCCCAGTCCAGCAGCCGAAAGACCGTCTGCAAGTCGTGGTAGCCGTCGTCGCGGCGGCCGACGATCCGCAAAAACAAATTCAGCTTGGCCGGCGCCGGCCAGGACGACCAGCCGGTCTCGTCGACGGCAGTCATCGCGATGTCGCGCTCATGGCGAGGCGAAGGTCCACTCTTCCAGGATCAACCGCACCCGCGCGTCGCCGGATTCGGCTTCGATTTCGGTCGGCAAGTCGGGCTGGCCGGCAGGGCCGGCGCGCCAAGCGACATAACGCACCGTCCAGCCCGCTTGGCGCAGGCGCGAGGGTCGGCCCTGCGCGTCGTAGGCGACGGATTCGACCGGCATTTCACCGGCGGGCGCACCCCGCACCCAGCGACCGAGCTGTTGCAACGGCACATCCCAGCCGGTGGCCTCGCGCAGCAGTTCTTCGGCGAATTCGCCTTCGCGCGGGCCGCCGTCGAGACCTTCCAAACGCCCGGCTTCCGAATGCAGATCGCCGTCCAAGCGCCAACTCTGCCGGGTCACCGGCGCGCTCAGCGACACGCTGTAGCGCCGCGCGTCGTGCTGGGTCCATTCGATGCGTCCATTGCCGCCCTGCTTGCCTTTGCGCACCGCCGCACGGCCGGAGAACGACCACGTTTCGAATTGGGACATCCATGCGTCGCGCGCGCTCACGCGTTCGGCCAAGGCCTCGCCCGTCAGCGACGGCGGCGGCGAGCGCGTCGAAACACCGGCGCAGCCGCCGAGCGACAGCGCGGAACCCGCGATCAGACCGGCCGCCATCGCGACGTGCCACATGCGGCACGCTATTCGACTCGCTACTCCGCCCGCAACTCCGTTCATGGCGCGATCACGGCGTCTTGGCATCGCTCGCCGGAGCGGTCGCGGCGGGCGGCAGCGGCGGCAGCTTCACGCCGGTCTTTTCGATCGCGCGCTGCAGCGAACGGCTCTTCGGGTCGAGTTTGCGCGCGTCCTCGAAGAACTTCCGCGCTTCTTCTTTCTCGCCCATCACCCACAGCACTTCGGCCAAATGCGCGCCGATTTCCGCGTCTTTTTGTTTGGTGAACGCGCGACGCAATTCCACCAGCGCTTCTTTGTTGCGACCCAGGCGATACAGCACCCAGCCATAACTATCGATGATCGCCGCGTTGTCCGGTTCCGCGGCGAGCGCGCGCGAAATCAACTCCAGGGCTTCTTTGTAGCGATCGGTGCGGTCGGCGAGCGTATAGCCCAAGGCATTGAGCGCGTTGACGTCGTCGGCGTCGGTGGCGAGGATCTTGCGCAGGTCCGCCTCGGCGCGCGCGATATCGTCGCGTCGCTCCCACATCAGCGCCCGCGAGTACAGCACCGCGGATTCGTCGGGGAACGCCGCCAACGCGCGCGCAAAGGTGTCGAATTCGGCGGCGGCGTTGTCGTCGTCCTTGTACAACTCCGCTTCCATCAGATACGCATCGCGCCGGGTTTCGTCGTCGGCGCCGCCGTCGCTCTGCAATTCGCGCAGACGCGCATAGGCTTCGGGTTTGCGGCCGAGTTTGTGCAACACCGAGCCCGAACGCAATCGCGCCAACCAACGCTGCGAACCGCTGGGCACGCCGGCGTACCACTCCAGCGCTTCGGCGTGCCGTTCGAGGTATTCGGCGATTTGGCCCAGCAGCAAGCGGCGATCGGAGTCGGGGCTGGCGGAATCGCGTTTGAGTTCGTCGTACAAACGGCCCAAGCCGATCCTGTCTTCGGCCTGCGCGAGGAACGAGGCGCGAATGGCGAAGGTGCGGTCGTCCTGCGGCCCGCGCGCCAGCAAATCCGCGGCGGCGGTGTGATCGCCCATGGCGCTGTATTCGCGCGCCACCGCGATGTTCAGTTCCGGCAGCAGGGCCGAAGTCGTCTGCAAACCGGCCAGCACCTTGCGCGCTTCCTCCGGCTTACCCGTTTCGCGCAATTGGCTGGCGTGCAGCAGCGCGACCGCGGGCTCGTCCGGGAACAGCGCGATCAAGCGATCGACGACTTTTCCGGCGATATCCTGGCGCTGCAATTGCTGCGCGAATTCGCCGAACGCCAACCACGCCGACAAGCGTTTCGGAATCTCGCCGGTATCGACCAGATGCGCCAGCATTTTCCCGGTGAGCTTGGGATTGCCGGAACCGGCATCCAACGCGAGCAAGGCGTAGCGCCAGCTTTCGTCGTCCTTCTTGTTGGACGAACTCATGCGGATGAGGGCGACCAACTCGCGCTTGGCGATGCGCTCGTCGTCTCGGCGCAGCGCCAGCGTGGCCTCGGCGCTGCGCATCGCCGCCGACAAGGGCGCGCTCGCGCGCCAAATCTGCAGCGCCGCTTCGGCGCGGGTGTCGTCCTTGGCCAACAGGGCGACCCTGACCGCGCGCTCGGCGAGATCGGCGTCTTTCGGGCTGCGCTCGGCGGCTTGCAGATACCAGCGCGCCGCTTCGTCGAGCTTGCCGGCCTGCAGGGCGTACTCGCCGGCCAGGGTCGCGGCCAGCGGGTCGCGATCGTGCGCGGCGGGCTTGGCCGATGCCGCGGCGGCGGTAGGCATAGCGCCGGCGTCGCTATCGGCCGACCAGACCGGCGCGACGCACAGCCCGGCCCATGCCATCGTCAATGTCGCGAGCGCGGCGCGCGCTCGGCCGCGACCTCCGCACGGGGTCGAAGACGAGTTTTGGAACGAAAATGCGGGCATCGGCGGCATCGGCGCTTAAAATGGGAAAATCCGTCGCCAGCTTAGCGCACCTGTCCCCACTCGCTCCGAAATGTCGCGTCTCGTCGCCCTCGGCATCAATCACCAGACCGCGCCGGTCGCCCTGCGCGAACGGGTGGCTTTCGCCGACGACACCCTGCCCGCCGCGCTGCACGCCATGCGCACGCTGCCGGGTGTGGAGGAAGTGGCGCTGTTGTCCACCTGCAATCGCACCGAGGTCTACGCGCTCACCGACGATCGCGGCGAACGTTTGATCCAATGGTTGGCGTCGTATCCGCAGGACAGCGCCGACAGCCTGCGCGATTACCTGTATCTGCACGAAGACGATGGTGCTGTCCGGCATTTGTTCCGCGTCGCCACCGGTTTGGACTCGCAGGTTTTGGGCGAGCCGCAGATTCTCGGGCAAGTGAAACAGGCGTGGTCGGCCGCGCGCGGGGCCGGCGCGCTGGGACACCGGCTGGACCGTCTGTTCCAACAGGCCTTCGTCACCGCCAAGCGCGCACGCACCGATACCCGCATCGGCGCGAATCCGGTCTCGGTAGCCTCGGCCGCGGTGCGCTTGGCCGAAGAATCCTTCGCCCATCCCTCCGATTGCACGATTCTGCTGATCGGCGCGGGCGAAACCATCGAACTCACCGCGCTGCACCTGGCCCAGGCCAACGCCAAGCGTTTGCTGTTCGCCAATCGCACGCTGGCGCACGCGCAGGAACTCGCGAGTCGCCATGGCGGCGTGGCGCTGCCCCTGACCGAATTGGAACGTCATCTCGGCGAAGCGGATATCGTCTTTTCCGCCACCGCCAGCCGCGAACCGATCCTGGGCAAAGCGCAAGTCGCCGCCGCGCAGCGCGGTCGTCGCCATCGCCCGATGCTGTTGATGGACTTGGCGGTGCCGCGCGACATCGCGCCCGACGTGGCCGAGCTACGCGACATATTTCTGTACGGCGTGGACGATCTGCAGCGGGTCATCGACGAGAACCGGCGCAATCGCCGCGAAGCCGCGGACGCGGCCGAAGCCATCATCGATCTGCAGGTCGCGCGTTATCACGAAGTCCTCGCCGCCAGCGCGCATCACGGCACGCTCAAACGCGTGCGCGCGCACGGCGATGCCGCTCGCGACGAGACCTTGCGCAAGGCGCGTCAAGCGCTGGCCGCCGGGCAAGACCCCGCCGACGTGCTGCAGCAACTCGCGCACACATTGACCAACCGTCTGTTACACGCGCCCACCGCCGCGCTGCGCGACGCCGCACTGAATGGCGATCACGACGTGCTGCGCGCGGCGGAGCGCATGTTCCCTCACAGCGCATTGGCCGACGCGGTCGATCGACAACTGCATCCCGAACACGCCGCAGAAGACATCTCTCGCGATGACGCCGACCCTGCGCCGTAAGCTCGAAGCGCTGGCCGAACGCCGCGAAGAAATCGAACGTCTGCTCGCCGACCCGTCCACGGTGGAGGACGCCGCGCGCTATCGCGCGCTGATGCGCGA
>JADZBF010000043.1 GCA_020852215.1 Lysobacter sp.
AAACCCTCTTCGCCGCCAAGCCGGCCACCGTCAAGGTGAAAGTGCGTCCGATGAAGAAGCTCAAGGACGCCGCGACGGCCTAAGCCGCTGCATTCGTTCGCGCCGTTCGCGGCACGCACGACCGAAGGTCGGATTTCCGCTGGGAATCCGGCCTTTTGTGTTTTAAGCCGCGCTCCGAGCCGCGCTCCAATTCGCATCGAAAATCGCGTTCTGAGCCGCGTTCCGGCCGCGTTCCTACTACGTGATGCATCGCGTTCGATCGCTCGCTTTCCGGCCCGCATCTTTCGTCTTTCCATCGATCGCCTATTCCCATGCCTAAAGCCGAAATCGCCTCGCAAGCGCACGTGTTGACCGATCTGCCCAACGTCGGTCCCGCCACCGCGGCGGATTTTCGCGCGCTCGGCATCGTCTCGCCGAGCGAATTGCGCGGACGCGATCCGTACGCGCTGTATCGCGAGCTATGCCGCATCACCGGCGTGCGCCACGATCCCTGCGTCGCCGATGTCTTTCTCGCCGCGGTCCGTTTCATGAACGGCGAACCGGCGAAGCCCTGGTGGCATTACACGCCGATCCGCAAAGCCGAGGTCGCGGCGGATCCGACGTTGTTGCGGGTGACGTTTCCCGAGTGATCGCCGCGGCGATGCGCCGCTGCGGCGTGCCGGTTTCGAGAAAATTCCGCGCGAGTCGGCCCGCATTCACCGCAGCCGGCGCTATGCTGCGCGCACCGCCCTCCGCCACGAATCGCCATGCGCCGCATCCGCTCGCTCATCCCATCCCTTGTGCTGTTCGCGCTCGCTACGATTGCGCTCGCCGGTTGCGCCACGGTCGATAAAGTCGGCGCGCTCGTGACCAATCGCATCGCCTTCGATGCCGAAGACCTGCAAGGCTATCTGGATCGCCAATATCCGCGGGACTACTCGCAGCTCGGCGGTTTGGCCAGTCTGCGCGTACTCAATCCTCGTGTCGCCATCCCCGATGCCGGCAACGAATTGCATCTGGATTTCGATGTGGGCATCGAGGGCCTGGGCATGCGCGGCGAAAAGCCGGTCGGACATTTCGCGGTCGCCAGCGGCCTGCGCTACGACATCGAGCGACAGGCGATCTATCTGGAAGAACCGACGCTGGAATCGGCCGATCTGCCGTTGCTCGGCGGGCGCATGAACGCCACCGGGCGCGATCTGATCAACGGTTGGCTACGCGATTACGCGCGCGCCGATCCGGTGTACCGACTCGATCCGGAGGAACTCAAAGCGCTGGGATCGCGCCGCGTCGCGGGTACGCTGATCGAAAACGGCAAGATCGTGATCAAGCTCGACCGCTGACCGCCGCCCAATGCGTCTTCGCGTCACAGCTCGAAGCGATACGACAACTTGACCAACAACTGCTCGCTATCGCGCAGATCGAACGCATCGCGGAACTCTTCGCGTGCCGAGTACGGCCCGGTTCCGTCGGCGAAGGATGCGCCGCCGCGCACGTAGGCCACGTACAGATACGACAACGGCGCGAATTCGTAGCGATAACGCACTTGGAAACCGAGATTGCGCAACGCGAAATCGTCGAGCGGGTCGTCGCTGCGCACGGGTCGGCCGTCGGGCGCGACGCGCCACGCGCGTTTGGCATGCGCATCCAGGCCCAGCGCTTCCAGGCGAATGCGCAATTCCTGCTTGCTTCCGATGAGCCATGCCAGCCCCGCGTTCAGGAACACTTGCTTGGAGCGAAACGTACCGAGCAAATTGTCGCCGCGCCATAGCAACCACTCCGGATCGCGTCGCAGTTCCAGGCCCAGCGAAAGCGTCAGATCGTCGTTGATCGCGTAGTTCGGTTCCAGATACGTCGTCCAGGAACCGCGATCGACGCCACCCAAGCCTTCGGCGTCGTATTCGAGGCTGCCGAAAAACGACCAGTGCTTCTTCTTCGGAAAGAATCGTTCGGCGGTCACGTACAGCTTGCCGGGATGATCCACCGCGCCATTGCCGCGCGTGATCAGATCGTCGTGCCCGGCCGACAATCCCGCGATCTCGATGAACTGATGGCCGCCGTCGCGGCGCTCGCTGTAGCGACTGACCGCGAAGGCATTGGCGATCAACAAGCCGTTGTCGTTGGTTCTGCGCGAAATCGCATAGCGCCATTCGTGGGTGGCGTAGGGCGATTCCGGGGGCAGCGCGGTGTTTCGATGCAGCAGTTCGTAGCGTCCGTAGTTGTAATTGTTGCGATCGAGAAAACCGAAATCGTTCAGTTGCAGATCGCCGCCGGTGTGCAGCAGGTACAACTGCTGCCGCCACGCAGCGTTGATCTTGTGATCGATGCGCATCTGCGCGCCGGAATCGCGCGTTTCGGTGCCCGATTGGTCGATCTGCGAGCCAACCAGGATCGTCCGGATGTTCCAGTCGTCGGTCGGCGACCAGCGATGATCGAGCGAGAGCACGGTCGCTTCGCGATCGAGATACGGCCGCACCACGCGCGTCGCCATCGCGCCCAAGCCCATGCTGCCGATAGCATCGCTCTCGATGTCTCGCGTAGTGCGCAGGGCATAGAAGTCGCGACCGACTTCGTCGTTCTCGATCGCCGCGAACACGCCGTAGCCCCAACCGCCGAGACTGCCGTTGAGCTTCACCGCCGCCGCGACATCGCCGGAGCCTTGGCCGTCGTCCGTCGGTCCGCCGACGCGACGGGTGTATAGCAATTGTTGCGCGTTGCCCAGCGAACCGAACGGCACTTCGAAATAGCCTTGGTTCTCGGTGAAGAACGGCCGCTTATCGCCGAAGAACGTTTCGATCGCGCCGAAATTCACCACGATGCCGTCGCTTTCGACCTGGCCGAAATCCGGGTTCAGCGTCGCGCTGAGTTGGAAGCGTCCGTTGGGTTTCCAGAACAGGTCCACGCCCGCATCCAGGTCGCTGTCGCCGCCGACGTTGTCGTACAAGCCGACGACATACGGCGTCGCGGTCAACAGCGATTGGTCGTAATGCGGAATTTCGACCTTGCTCAAAACGCTGAGATAGGGTTGTTCCTTGAAACTGACGGCCGGCCACGACATCCGATCGCCGGTATCGCCGATCACGCGGTCGAGCGACAACCCGATGATGCGCTTTCCGCCGTTGCCGTCGCGCATCGGCGCGATGTGCCAGGGAATCAGTATTTCCGCCGACCAACTCGTCGCGTCTTCCGAAACGGCATGGCGCCACGCGCCGTCCCAATCGGCGTTGAACTGGTTTTCGTTGGCGATGGTGCCGTCGCCGATGCCGTCCGACAGCGCCAGCATGAAGTTGTAACCGCTACGTCCGTCGCCGTCGAAATCGACGTACACGTTGACCCGATCGACGTTACCGTTGTCGTCGCGATGGAAGCGCTGACGCGTGCGCGGCACCTCCGGCGGCTGTTCGCTGCGGAACGCCACCGCCAACCCCGCTTCGGTGGCCATGTACCACGCTTCGGTCCTGTGTTTCGCGGGCTCGCGCGTCAGGGGCTGGGTGAGCCTGAAGTCGTCCACGCGCTGCGCGGCGGCCCACTCCTCCGCATCGATCCGGCCGTCGATCTCCACGGCGAACGCCTGAGAACAGACCGCCGCCTGCGAGCAGACCGCGCATGTCGCGAACGCGAGAACGGCGCAGATCTGTCGCATCCGCAGAATCTCCATGAATCGATCCGCGCATGCTGTGCCATCGGCACGCATCGAACGACTGTCGTTAGTCATGCCGCGGCCACCGCCGGTCGCGCGATTGCGCGCATCGGTTTTTTTGGCCTTATCGGGCCGATTTCGACGTTGTCGCGATGCCGTCGCGCCGCGTACGTCGCGGCGGCGGTCGCGGCGCGCGTCAGCGCTTCACCGTTTGGGTTGCAGCATCGTGCCGGTGCAGTTCTTCGAGCCGCATTTGCAGCCCCACAGTTTTTTGAGCTTGGCCGTATGCGGCTCGTCGAGCACGATTCCATAGTTATAGGTCA
Organism: Lysobacter sp.; assembly: GCA_020852215.1. GTDB lineage: Bacteria > Pseudomonadota > Gammaproteobacteria > Xanthomonadales > Xanthomonadaceae > Lysobacter_I. The sequence goes on from JADZBF010000043.1 coordinate 3,943, forward strand.
GCTCCTCACCCGCTTTGATATCGCGGATGGCCTCGATGAAGATCTTGTCCTTGTGCGACTTGCCCTTGTCGTTCTCTTGGGTCACCGCCTCGCAGTTGGGATTGCAACTGTGATTGATCCAGCGCGCGATGTTGCCGTCGACGTTCGCGTCCAACACGTACTCGTCGTTCAGCGTGAACAGAAAGGTATGCCCGTTCTCGTCGAGTTCGCCGTAGGCCTCGTCGACCTCGTCGTGGGTGCGCAGCTTGCCTTTGTAGCGCACGATACGATCGCCTTTCTTGATCGGTTCGTCGGCGAACACGCCATTGCCGTGAATGGGGGACAGGCGGGCGACGATTTTCTTCTTGGACATGACGGTGACGGTTCGAGCGGGGGACGGGATTATGGCCGATTCCGCGCCGATATGACGCTTCCGTCGCCGAGCATCGCCGGTATGCCGGGCTTCGGGCACAATCGTGCCATGGCGTTCCGACCGATTTTCGCAGCGAACCCGGCACCGATCCCGACGCCGATTCGGCCATCGACTCCGGCGTCGATCGCGACATCACGGCGCGGCCGCACCGCAGCGGCGGGCGCACCGCGATGAGCGAGCCCACGATCGAGTTCGGCACGTGGAGCACCTTGCTCGGCCTGGGCAGCCTGCACGGCCTGATCGTCGCCGGCCTGCTGTTCAAGGCCAGGCGCAATACGTCCGCGAACCGCTTTCTGGCCGCGCTGTTGGTCGGTACGGTGCTGATGATCACGCCGTATACCATCGGCTATGCGGGCTTTTACGATGTCTATCCGTGGTTGACCTTCGCACCGTTCTATTGGCAACTGGCGTTCGGGCCGCT
>JADZBF010000044.1 GCA_020852215.1 Lysobacter sp.
CCAGGCCACGGCGCTGGCCCGCTGCGGGTCGAATTGGCCGGCTTTATGCCAAATCGTCGCGAAGACTTCCTGCAGCACGTCTTCGGCATCGCCGCGATCGGGCAAGACGCGCAGGCAGATGCCGAACAGTTTGGAGGAGGTGGCGCGGTAGACCGCTTCGAACGCGCCGCGGTCGCCACGGGCGACATCGGTCAAGAGCGCGCTCAGACGGTCGGCGTCCTGCGCGGGCGGGGAAAGAGGGATGTCCTGCATTCGGAAAGGGACTCGGGCGGTGATCGTTGTGGGCATGGTAGGCGCGGCGGCAGTCGTCTGTGCGGCTCGGCGGCAAGGCGCACACGCGACGATGGCGCTGGACCGGTTCCGACACAGATACGGCGGAACCCGCGTTTCGGATGCAGCCGGGCTCGAATCGCCGCCCTGTCCATCGAAAACGACGAAGGCCCGGCGATGCCGGGCCTTCGGGAGTCGCTTTACGACCGGAGATCGGGCCGAATTACCAGATCGAGATCCGCTTGTCGCCGTCGCGCACCATCGCATCGCCGGCCTTGCACTGGAACGCGGCCGCGAAGGCGGGGTGGTTGGACGGCGAACCCACCGCGCGGAAGTTCGCCGGCGCGTGCGAATCGGTGACCAAACGCACTTCCAGCTCTTGCGGCGTGAAGTTGCGGCGCCACACCGTGCCCCAGTTCATGAAGAAGCGTTGATCGCGGTTCAGGCCATCGAGCATCGGGTCGGCTTTGCCGGCAGTCGCGCGCTTCATCGCGTCGTAGGCGACGGCCAAGCCGCCCAGGTCGGCGATGTTCTCGCCCAGGGTCAGATTGCCGTTGACGAACTTGCCCGGAGCCGCTTCGTAGCCGTTGAACTGCGCCACCAGCTTATCGGTGAGCGCCTTGAAGCCCTTGGCGTCGGACTCGGTCCACCAATTCTCGAAGTTGCCGGTCGGCCCGAAGCGGCTGCCCTGGTCGTCGTAGCCGTGGATCATTTCGTGGCCGATCACCGCGCCGATGCCGCCGTAATTGCGGGCTTCGTCGGCCTTGGGATCGAAGAACGGCGGTTGCAGAATCGCGGCGGGGAACACGATTTCGTTCATCTGCGGGTTGTAATAGGTGTTGACCGTCTGCGGGCTCATGCCCCATTCGGTCTTGTCGACCGGCTTGCCGATCTTCGCAAGATTCCAGCGGTAATTGAATTCGTTGGCGGCGAGAATGTTCTCGACGTAGCTGCTGCGCGTGGTCTTCAGCCCGCTCCAGTCGCGCCATTTGTCCGGGTAGCCGATCTTCGGCGTGAACGTGGACCATTTTTCCAGCGCCTTTTGCTTGGTGCCGGGGCTCATCCACGCCAGATTCTCCAAACGCACCTTCAGCGCGCCGCTGAGGTTGTTCACCAACGTCTGCATCTGCGCCTTGGATTCCGCGGGGAACGCCACCTGCACGTACATCTGACCCAGCGCTTCGCCGGCCTGGCCTTCGATGGTCTCGAGCACGCGCTTCCAACGCGGCTTCATTTCTTTTTGCCCGCGCAGGGTCTTGCGGTAGAAGTTGAAATTCTCCTGCACGAACGCTTCGCTCAGGAACGGCGAGGCGCCATCGACGGTGTGAAAACGCAGGTAGCTCTTCCACTGCGCCGCCGGCACATCGGCGATCATCTTGTCCACTTCTTTGTGGAACTCGGGAATCGCGAACGAGAACATCTTCGGCGCGGCGATGCCCTGCGACTCGAAGAAGCGCGTCCACGAGAAATTCGGCGTCATCTTGTCGGCGTCGGCCGGGCTGACCGGGTTGTAGAACAGCGACACGTCGCGCGACAGTTCTTCGCTGGATTTCGAGGCTTTCGCCAACCGGGTTTCGAACGCGATCACGTCTTTCGCCTGCTTCGCGGCGTCGGCCGCGGCCACACCGGACAGTTCCAGCACCTTCGCGATGTGCTTCTCGTAGGCGGCGAGTTTTTCTTTGTGCTCGTCCTTGCGGTAGTACTCCACGTCGGGCAGGCCCAGGCCGCCCTGCGCGACGTAGGCGATATTCATCGACGAGTCTTTGAAGTCCGCGCTCGGGCCGAAGCCGAACACCGCGCCTTCGCCGCGCCCGAAGGACATGCGCAGGTACTCGGCCACGCTGGCGCCGCTGGTCAGCGCGTCGATCTCGGCCAACCGGCTCTTCAGCGGCGCGATGCCCTGGGCGTTGATCTTCGCCTCATCCATGCCCGTCGCCCAGAAATCGCCGACGATCTTCTCCACGCCGGTGTTCTTCGGGTTCTTGGCGGCTTGTTCGGCGAGCTGGCGCTGTGCTGATACCGAACGCTCGGCCAGCATTTCGAACGCGCCCCAGGAGACGCGGTCGCCCGGGATGGCGTTGCTCGCCAGCCACTTGCCGTTGACGTGGCCGCTGAAGTCCGAACACGCGTTCTTGGACGCGTCCAAGTCGCCGATGCGGAACTGGTTGAACGGCGGGAGTTTGCTCTCGTCGAGCTTCATCGCGGCGGGTTGGCCGCTTTTGGCGGCATCCGCAGAACGCGGCGCGGCGAGCGCACCGCCCAGCGCGACGGCGACGGCCATCGACAGCGCGAGCGTGCGGGGAAAGAGGGGTTTGGACACTGGGGCGTTCACGGTTTCTCCGGCCCGGAGGGCGGTCTGGTGAGAGGAAGGCGCCGCAACGGGCGACTCCCGACTTTAACGCCCGGGCGGGGGCGATTCAGGTGTCGAAGGTCATACCCTCGCCGCGGCATGGCCCGTCGATACCCGGTTTCGCGTTAAGAGGGATACCATCCGGACCCGCTACCGGGTTCAATCGTCCAAATTTCGTTGGGAGAATCTCGCGTGAAAAAGCCTTGTCTCATCGCAGCGATGTGTGTGCTGTCCGCCTCGTTGTCGTCGATAGGCACGGATGCTGAAGCCGCCGGGAAACAGCGTACGCCGCGCGGCGAATTGGTCCACCGCATCGTCATGAAGTGGGGCGGCCACGTGCAAGAGGCCTACCGCGCCGACGTCGGCGACTGGGCCTCCGCGATGGTGCCGGTGTTCTCGAAAGCCTCCCTCGACACCCTCAAACGCGCCGCGAATTCGCCGACCTTCGAACTGATGAACGATGCGTTTCTGGTCGATCGTCAAGGCAACAGTGTCCACACCAACTTGCTGAAGGCCATCGATGCCGGAACCACCGGCGATGTATCCACCAATTTGCTCGGCGAAACCACGAACGACCTGGTGTTCGTGCCGATCACACCCTGCCGAATCGTCGACACTCGCGTCGCCGGCGGTGCGATCGCGGAGAACACCGTTCGCCATTTCGACGTCACTGCGGTGTCGGATTACGCCTTCCAAGGCGGCGATGC
>JADZBF010000045.1 GCA_020852215.1 Lysobacter sp.
CGCGCTTCCCTACGAAATCGACGCCACCGGCAAAGGTGTTCTGGGCATGCCGCCCGCCCAATTCCTGCGCGATTACTGGCAGAAACGACCGCTGCTGATTCGCAATGCCTTCCCGGGTTTCGTTTCGCCGGTGACGCCCGAAGATCTCGCCGGTTTGGCCTGCGAGGACCAGGCATTGGCGCGCATCGCGAGTTACGACCGCGCGAACGACGCATGGACGATGCGCAGCGGCCCGTTCGCCGAAGACGAATTCCCCGGCATGCCGCACCACGACTGGACCCTGCTGGTGCAGGACGTGGACAAGTGGGATCCGGACATTCGCGCGCTGTTGGACGATTTCGATTTTCTGCCGCGCTGGCGCATGGACGACATCATGATTTCGGTCGCCGCGCCGGGCGGGTCGGTCGGCGCGCATATCGACCAGTACGACGTGTTTCTGCTGCAGGGCATCGGGCATCGCCGCTGGATGATCGATGTCGCGCCGAACCCGGACGAAACCTATCTCGACGACGTACCGCTGCGCCTGCTCAAACATTTCAAACCCACGCACGATTGGGTGCTGAACCACGGCGACATGCTGAACCTGCCGCCGGGCGTGCCGCATCATGGCGTGGCCGAAGACGCCTGCATCACCATCTCGGTCGGCCTGCGCGCGCCGTCCAGCGCGGAATTGCTCGGCGATTTCGTCGACACGCTCATCTGCGACGCCGACGAATCCGTGCGCTACGCCGATCCCGATCTCGCACCCGCGAAGGACGGCTACGAAATCGACGCGCAGGCCATGGCCCGCGCGATCGAGGCCCTGAACAAACTGCGGATGCGCGATCCCGAGCGCCTCGGCGACTGGTTCGGCCGCTTCATCAGCCTGTATCGCAGCGCCGGCGTGCCGCTGGACCCGGATCCGCCGCGTTCGCGGATCGAAATCGAATGGGATCTGCAGCAGGGCGCGGTGCTCGAACGTCATCCCTGGACGCGCACCGCATGGCGTCGCACCGATCGAAAAGCGCTGGCGGCATTGTATTTCGCCGGGCAAGCGCACCGGCTGCCGATGGCGGATGCGCGCCTGCTCGCGGCGGCCGCGACGCTCGATCACGCCGGCTACGACGCGTTGTCGGCGCCGGCTCAGGAATTGGTGCACGACTGGATCGCGCAGGGCTATTACGGCCTGCGCTACGACGTTGGCGAGGAAAGCGAGGGTTCCGCGTGAGCGCCAGCGAACGATCCTCGGAATTCGTGGTGAGCCGCGCCGACTACGCGCGCGATGTCGATGCCCTGCGCGCGGTGCGCGAGCCGGTGTTCGTGCAGGAGCAACAGGTCCCGATCGAACTCGAGTGGGACGCGTTCGACCCGCAATGCGTGCATGTGCTGGCGCGCGACCGCAGCGGCCGCCCGATCGGCACCGGCCGACTGACGCCGGAACGCAAGATCGGCCGCATGGCGGTGCTTCGCGAGTGGCGCGGCAAGGGCGTCGGCGAGGCCATGCTCCGCGCCTTGCTCGACGAGGCCGCGCACCATCGATTGCCCGAAGTTCGCCTGCATGCGCAGGTCTCGGCGATGCCGTTCTACGCGAAACACGGCTTCGTGCCGATCGGCGATCGCTTCATGGAAGCGGGCATCGAGCATCAAACCATGCGCCGGGCGCTGCGCGGACCGACCGCGGTGGAGACGCGCGAAGCGGCGGCGGTGGTGGTCGCGGCGCGACTGGCCGCGGCGCGACGCAGCGTGTCGATCTACACCCGAAACCTCGACCCCGGCGTGTTCGATGCTCCCGAAGTGCTCGACGCGTTTCGCCGATTGGGCACGCGCCGACAACGCATCGCGATTCGCATTCTGTTGCAGGACGCCGCGACGCCGCAGCGCAACAGCGCACCGTTGATCGCGTTGGCGCAGCGCTTGCCCAGCGTCTTCGCGTTCCGCGAAGTCGCCGACCCGGTGGATCGCGATTACCCGTCCGCGTTTCTCGTCGACGATGCCGGCGGCTACTACTTCCGCCCGCTCGGCCACCGTTTCGACGGCGAAACCGAATGCGACGGCGCATCGCGCGCGCGGCAGTTGATCGACGTCTTCAACTCGCCGTGGGAACGCGCGCGCATCGTCAGCGAATATCGTGCATTGGGCATTTGAGGTCGCGTTGCTACCGACGTGATTTTCGTGCTTCGACTTAGGCGCTACGACTTCGGAATAAAGACTCGGGCACCGCGTTTCACTCGCGCGTGAGCGGCGACGCGGTCAACAGAATCCGGAAACGCTGGCCGCCGCTGCCGTCCGCGGAAATCTGCAACAACTCCGGGCGCGTCCCCGCGCCCTCCAGCGCCCGCAAGGCTTCCGACACGCAGTGCGTGCTGTTCGACTGACCGACGATCGTCACCCGCTCGCCGCCGTAGCGCACATCGACGATCTTGCGACAGCCGGCCGGCAGCAACGCGCCGAGCCGTTTGCGGAGATCCTCCGGACTCGCCATACCGGCCGGCGTCGCCTGCATCGGTGCTTCAGACAAAGCAGCGAGGATCGGCGGCGGCATCGATGGTGGTGCCGATGACGGTGCCGCTGTCGACGGTGCCGCTGTCGACTGTGCCGCTGTCGACGCTGACGCTATCGATAATGCCGCTGCCGATGCTACCGGCGTCGACACGACGGCTCGCTCGCGCAGCACCAGCGGAGAGTCGGTCAGCACCAATCGCACGAAGCGCCGCGACATATCGGTCGAACGCACGCCATGCACCACCTCCTTCGGCCCGCGCGCGCCGTCGCCGGCGGCCGCGATGCGACCCAGCAGAAGGTCTTCTTCGCCCTTCGGCGCGTCGTAGCGGATATGCACTTTGCCGTCGAGTACTTCGACCTGCTCGATCGCGGTGCCGGCGGGCGCGAGCGCCTCGATCCGGGTGCGAATCTCCTCGGCGGACAGATACC
>JADZBF010000046.1 GCA_020852215.1 Lysobacter sp.
ACAGCATGCGTTTCGACGACGCGCATCCGGAAGGTCGCCTCGACCCCGACTCGCTGCACGCCGGGTTGCCGGTGATCGCGGGCGAGAAATGGCTCGCGACGCTGTGGATTCGGCAACGGCGCTATCGTGATTTCTGAATCGCGATTTCTGAATCGGGATTTCTGAATCAGAATTTCTGAATCGTGATTTCTGAACGCGCATTCGATGCTCTCGCGTTGCGCGACCGATATCGCGCAGCGCAGATAGTCGGCCCGGCTGTACGATCTTCAGTCCGCTGAAGGCATCGCAGGACAGATGTCGCGTGTCGAAGTCCGCTCCGCCAGACGGCGATCCCCGAATTTGTCCAACGCTGTCGAGGACATCGTCGCGAGGCCCTACGTCAGACGCACCCGCGCGCCATGCGGCACCGCACGGCCCCGCGCGGACGATTCCATTAGACTATGCGCCCGCGCCCCCGCCGCGGACCCGCCGACGAGCCGTCGATCCCTTTTCGATCAACGACTTGCCTCACTTTCCGGCGCCCGCCTCGGGCTCGACGCCGGCGCAACGGAGTTTTCGATGATTTTCGAACACGTCGATCAATACGGCCACGAGCAGGTCGTGTTCTGTCACAACAAAGACGCGGGGCTCAAAGCCATCATCGCGATCCACAACACGGTGCTCGGGCCGTCGCTGGGCGGCTTGCGCATGTGGCCGTACAAAACCGAGCAGGACGCGCTGAACGACGTGCTGCGTCTCTCGCGCGGCATGACCTACAAGAACGCCGTGGCCGGTTTGAACATCGGCGGCGGTAAGGCCGTGATCATCGGCGACCCGTCCAAAGACAAGTCCGAAGCGCTGTTCCGCGCCTTCGGCAAATTCGTCGATTCGCTGGGCGGCCGCTACATCACCGCCGAAGACGTCGGTATCGACGTCAACGATATGGAATACGTGTACCGCGAAACCGAATTCGTCACCGGCGTGCATCAAGTGCACGGCGGATCGGGCGATCCCTCGCCGTTCACCGCCTACGGCACGCTGCAAGGCTTGATGGCCACGCTCAATCGCAAATACGGCGACGAGGAAGTGGGTCGTCACAGCTACGCGGTGCAGGGCCTCGGCCACGTCGGCATGGAATTCGTGAAGCTGCTGAAAGAACGCGGCGCCAAGATTTTCGTCACCGACATCAACAAAACCCTGATCGAACAAGCGGTCGAAGACTACGGCGCCGAAGCGGTCAGCCCGGAAGAGATCTACGACGTCAACGCCGACGTGTATTCGCCCTGCGCGCTGGGCGGTACGATCAACGAACTGACCCTGCCGCGCCTGAAGGCCAAGATCATCTGCGGCGCGGCCAACAACCAGCTCGCCAACAACGCCATCGGCGACGAAGTGCAGAAGCGCGGCATCGTCTACGCGCCGGACTACGCGGTGAACGCCGGCGGCGTGATGAACGTGTCGCTGGAGATCGACGGCTACAACCGCGAACGCGCCATGCGCATGATGCGCACGATCTACCACAACCTCGGCCGCATCTACGAAATCTCCGACCGCGACAAAATCCCTACCTATCTGGCCGCGGATCGTCTGGCCGAAGAACGCATCGCCGCGATCGGCAAACTGAAACTGCCGATGGGCCGCGCCGCACCGCGCTTCCTCGGACGTATGAGAGGGCATTGACGGCCGGGAATCGGGAGTGGGGAATCGGGAATCGTTGAAAAACGAAACCCGAAACCGCATTCCCGATCATCACGCAAGCCATCAAGCAAATCGATCGCGACTTCCTTCGCATTTGCTCTTCCCGATTCCCCATTCCCGATTCCCCACTCCCGGCCCCAACCCATGCGCCCATTCCCCCTCGGTGAAGATATCGATGCCTTGCGCGATGCGGTGCGGCGTTTCGCCGAAGCCGAGATCGCGCCGCGCGCGGCGAAAATCGACGAAGACAACGCCTTTCCGCAGGACCTCTGGGCGAAGCTGGGCGAGTTGGGCTTGCTCGGCATCACCGTGCCGGGCGAATACGGCGGCAGCGAGATGGGCTATCTGGCGCATCTGGTCGCGATGGAGGAAATCTCCCGCGCATCCGGCTCGGTGGGTTTGAGCTACGGCGCGCATTCCAATCTGTGCGTGAGCAATCTGTACGCCAACGCCAACGAAGCGCAACGTCGGAAATACCTGCCGAAACTGTGCAGCGGCGAATGGAAGGGCGCGCTGGCGATGAGCGAACCGGGCGCGGGTTCGGACGTGGTCGGCTCGATGTCCTGCCGCGCGGAGCTGAAGGGCGACCGCTGGATCGCCAACGGCAACAAGATGTGGATCACCAACGGCCCGGAAGCCGACGTGTTGATCGTCTACATGCGCACCGCAAGCCGCGAACTGGGCTCCAAGTGCATGACCGCCTTCATCGTCGAACGCGACATGCCCGGGTTTTCCACCGCGCAGAAGTTGGACAAACTCGGCATGCGCGGCAGCAACACCTGCGAACTGGTGTTCGAGAACTGCGAAATCCCCAAAGAGAACGTGCTGGGCGAAACCAACAACGGCGTGCGCGTGTTGATGAGCGGCTTGAACACCGAGCGCCTGGTGCTGACCGGCGGCCCGCTGGGGTTGATGCAAGCGGCGATGGACGTCGCCCTGCCCTACGTGCGCGAACGCCGCCAGTTCGGCCAGGCGATCGGCACCTTCGGCATCATGCAAGCCAAGATCGCTGACATGTACACCGCACTGCAGTCCAGTCGCGCGTTCGCGTATCAGGTCGCGCGCGATTACGACGCCGGCCACAAGTCGCGCATCGACGCCGCGAGTTGCTTGATGCACGCCTCGGAAGCCGCCGTGCAAGTGGCGCTGGAAGCCATTCAAGCGCTCGGCGGCAACGGCTACATCAACGAATACTCGACCGGCCGCATCCTGCGCGACGCCAAACTCTATGCGATCGGCGCGGGCACGAACGAAATCCGCCGCATGCTGATCGGTCGCGAGCTGTACAACGGCAATAGTTGAAGCGGCGGGAGCGACGCCACGCGCCTTTCGGTCGCGTTTTCCGCGACTCGTCGCGACGCCTCGCGCGCGCATCGCGGTTCGCGTGACCCGCACGGGGCAAACCCGGTACATTGCGGGCGCCTTCGCAGAAGTCCCGCCGACACCCAACGATGACCACGTCGAATCTCCGCCCGCTCCGCATTCTCGCCACCGGCGTCTCCACGCCTGCGCGGTGGGTCGATAGCCGCGAACTCGATGCGCGCCTCGGTCTCGCGCCGGGCACGGTGTTCGCGCGCACCGGCGTGTCGCGGCGCGGCGTGGAACCCGAGCGCAACGCCGCCGAAGTCTCCGCGCAGGCCGCGCACGCGGCGCTCGCACGCGCGGGGCTGGGTTTGGAGGCCATCGACGCCGTGGTCTGCGCCAATGCCAGTCACGATCAAGCCATGCCCTGCAACGCCGCGCTGCTGCATCGCGCGCTCGGTTTGCGCAGCGTGCCCGCGTTCGACATCAACGCCAGTTGCATCGGATTTTTGATGGCACTGGATCTCGTCGCGTCGCTGCTGGCGAGCAGACGTTATCGCCGCGTGTTGGTGACTTCGTGCGATCTCGCCTCGCGCGCGCTCGACGCGAACGATCTGGATACGTTCGGCCTGTTCGGCGACGGCGCGGCCGCCGCGGTGTTGGAAGCCGCGAACGAGAACGACACGGCCGGTCCGGCCCTACTCGGCGCGCGTTTTGAAACCTGGTCCGAAGCCGCGCACGCTTGCGAAATCCCCGGCGGCGGCTCGCGACTCACGCCGGATCGCTATCCGGGCGACTATCGCGAGGTCTGCACGTTCCGCATGGACGGCAAGCGTTTGTATCGCGCGGTCGCCGACCGCTTCGATCCGTTCGTCGCGGCCTTGCTGGCCGATGCGGGTCTTTCTCTCGACGCGATTGATCGCGTGATTCCGCATCAAGCGTCCGCGTTGGGCATGGCGCACGTGTTTCGTCGCCTCGCGGTACCGCGCGAACGCATCGAAGACATCTTCGCCGCGCACGGCAATCAAGTGTCGGCCTCGCTGCCCACCGCGCTGCACGCCGCGCTCGACAGCGGCCGGCTGCGCGCGGGCGACACCGCGCTGCTGATCGGCACGGCCGCGGGCGTCACCCTCGGCGGCGCGGTGCTGCGGCTGTGAGCGAAACGCCCGGTGCAGTCGCGAGTGCGCGCGCGACCGCGCAAACCTTTCCACGTGTGCGACTGGACGTGTTGCGTGTCGGTCATTGTCGACATCCCGAATGCATGGCGGTTCGCGGCGGCGCATGGCGCGTGGCGGAATTTCCGAATTTGGTCGGACTGATTCGTCATCCCGCCGCGGGCGCGATCTTGTTCGACACCGGCTACGCCGAGCACTTCTTCCGCGCCACCGACGGTTTTCCCGAACGTTTCTATCGCTGGGCGACGCCGGTCTCGCTGCCGCCGGAAGAATGCCTGCAAGCGCAGCTCGCGCGACGCGGCATCGCGATGCACGAAGTGCGCGCGGTGTTCGCATCGCATCTGCACGGCGACCATATCGCCGGTTTGCGCGATCTGCCGAACGCCACAATCTGGTGCGGCGGCGATGCGTTGCGCTTGCTGCGCGACGGCGGCCGTCTGCACCTGCTGCGTCGCGCGTATCTTCCGACGCTGCTGCCGGAGGATTTCGAACGCCGGCATCGTCGGATCGAAGACGCGCCGCAGTGCGCATTGCCCGCGCGGTGGTCCGCGCTCGGTACGGGTTACGATCTGATCGGCGACGGCAGCCTGTGGGCCGTGCCGTTGCCGGGGCATGCGCGCGGGCATTACGGTCTACTGTTGCGGCACGACGACGACCGCGAGTGGCTGCTGGTCGGCGATGCCGTGTGGCGGCAGGCGGAAATTCGCGAACATCGACCGCCCGCGCTGCCGACGCGTTTATTGATCGACGATGCCGCTGCGCATCTCGACACGCGCGCACGCCTGCATCGCGTGTTCGCTGATGCGCAGCGCGCGAACGACGGCGGCATCGCGCTGTTGCCCTCGCACTGCCCGCACAGCTACCGCGCGCTGCCGGCATCGATGCGCGAGACCGACGGCGACGCGCGCACGGAGCGTAGCGCATGAAGATTCTGATCACCGGCGCATCGGGCTTCGTCGGCGGGCGATTTCTGCAGCGCTTTCGCGAGCACGACGATGTGGAACTGCTCGGCGTCGGACGACGCGCGCTCGACCTGCCCGACTATCGCTCGATCGATCTCTCGCGGCCGCACGCATTGGACGCGACCTTGCGCGCATTCGAACCCGATGTCGTGATTCACGCCGCGGCTTTGGCTTCGCCGTTCGCGCCGCGGCGCGAGTATCTGCGTCACAACGTCGAAGCGACGAGACATACGCTGGAAAGCTGCCGTGCCCACGGCGCGCCGAAATTCGTCTATATCTCTTCGAGTTCGGTGCATTACCGCCCTGAGGATCAGTTGGGCATTCGCGAAGACGACCCGATCGGCCCGACGTTCGCGAACGTATACGCCGAAACCAAGGCCGCGGGCGAAACGCTGGTGCGCGATTACCTGGGCGCATGGACGATCCTGCGCCCGCGCGCGGTGTTCGGCCCCGGCGATACCGTGCTGTTCCCGCGCCTGCTGGCGGCGGCGAAGCGCGGAAAATTGCCGAAGATCGTGCGCGATGGACCGCCGGCGATGGGCGATTTGATCGGCGTGGACGCATTGACCGACTACATGCTGCGCGCCGCGCAACGACCGGAAGCAATCGGCGCGTTCAATCTCAGTCATGGCGAACCCGTCGCGATGCAGGATTTCCTCGCCGAGGTCTTTCGTCGGTTGGATCTACCGCCACCCGCCCGTCGCGTCGGCTATCGCACCGCGCATGCCGCCGCCTACGCGGCGGAATGCCTATGGACACTGCTGCCGCTGCGCGGCGAGCCGCCGGTCACGCGGTTCGGCGTGGATGTGCTGTGCTTCAGCAAAACCTTCGACATCGCAAAGGCGCGCGCGATCCTCGGCGAACCTTCGCAAACGCTGGCGCAGGCGATCGACGCATTCGTCGTCTGGCAGCGCACGCAACCATGAGCCCGCGACGATGAACATTGAGGCGAACGCGAGATGAGCGCGACGATGTCGGAGTGGTTACGGTTATTGCATGATTTCGCGTGGTGGCCCGTATGCGCGGTTGCGCTGTGGCCTGCGTGGGAACTGTGGCGCCAAACCCGGGCATGGCGTGCGCTGCGTGCGATGCCGGCGGCGCCCGTGCGCGCCGCGACTGCGATGCCCGCCAAGCGCGATGCCGATGCGCCGGACCATGCCTTGTCGTTCGCAGGCGTCGACGTGTTGCTGCCGATCCGCAGCGGCGATGTCGGTCTCGGCGAAGCGCTCGCGGCATCCTTGCGCGCGCTTGGCGCACGCGGTGCGCGTCTGCATTGGCTGATCGACGAGGACGATATCGTCGCCGGCAATGTCGTTCGCTCGTTATTGAAGAAGCATGCGCCGCTCGCGCCGCATGTGGCGGTCAGCATGCATCCTTCGTGCCCCTCCGGCGTCAACCCGAAATTGTTCAAACTCGACCGCGCGCTCGCGCACTGCACGGGCGAGACAGTGTTGATTCTGGATGACGACGCGCATCTGCCGCCTGCGACGCTCGACGCCCTGTTGGCCGCGCTCGGCGCCGACCACAACGCATCGCCTGTCGTCGCGACCGCATTGCCGGCGTACCTGCCCGCGCAGGGGCTCGGCGCGCGATTGCTGGCGCGCTTCGTCAACGACAACGCTGCGCTGACGTATCTGCCGCCACGGCTGACGGGCGGCGCGCCGACGCTCAACGGCATGTGCTGGGCGATGCGACGGGTCGCATTGCTGCGCATCGGCGGGTTCGCGCCGTGGTTGCGGCATCTCACCGACGACTTGGCGATGGCGCAGGCCGTGCTGCGCGCGGGCGGCCGCATCGATCAACGCAGCGAGCCGGTGTGGATGCGCACCGCTTTGCCGGATTTTTCCGCGTATCGGCGACAGATGCATCGCTGGATGCTGTTCGCGCTACTGCTGTTGCGCAGTCAGCCGTGGCGGATGCGTCTGCGCATTCTGTTCTGGCACGGTCTGCCGATGTTGCTGCCGCTGCTCGCACTGGTCGTGTTCGCATATGCGCCCTCGTGGCTCGGCGCCGCGGCGCTCGCGCTCGGCGCGACCGTGCATGTTCTGGGACGCAAACGCTTACAGCGCGCCTGCGCAGGCGCAGCGACCGCGAAAGCCGAGCCGTTGCTGTCGCTGGCTTCGGCTTTGTTGTTGCCCGTGCATGCGCTGCACGCGATGCTCGATCGCCGCATCTATTGGCGGACGCATCGGTATCGCGTCTACGCCAACGACCGCTTCGTGGATTGCGAATGAGCGAACCGCCGTCCGAATCGCCAATGTCGTCTGGCACGGAAGCCCCGCGCATCGCGTTTCTGACCGGCCGCAGCGACCCCGACCGCTGCGCGCTGTCGCCGCTGCAGCGGGCTGTGTTCGACACTTTGGCGACGGATGCAACGCACTTGCATCTCGATCCGCTGAATTTTCCCTGGTGCGAGAGCATTCACGAGAGCATCGACGAGAAGGTCGGCGAAAACGACTGCGAAACGAACCGCGCCTGGCGCGACACGCCATTGCTGCGCGCGAGCCTCGCCAACGGTCGGCAATATCTCGCGGCGCGGCGCGGCGATTTCGCCGATCTTCCGCAAACCGTCGTCGCACAAGCGCGCGAGTGTCTCAGCAGGCCGCCGCGTTCGCTGCTGTTGGTCGGCAGTTGCGGTTTGAGCCTGCTCGATGCGCTGATCGCGCCGTTCGACGACGCACAACGCGCGCGGCTGCGCATCGTCGCGTACGGCGGTGTCGCGCCGCGTTGGCCGCGCGGCGTCGAAGGTGCGCAACTGCACGGTCGTCGCGACCGTATCGCCGCATGGTTCGGCCCGAACGACGGTCCGCAGCCGCGCACGATCGATTGCGGTCACATGGATTATCTCGAGCGCAGTGCCGCGCTCGATGCGGTGCTCGATGCCGTGCGCGCGCAATGGCCTTGGTTGCGAGGCGACGCATGAATGCGGCCGATGCGCCAAGGCCCACCGCGCATGCGAGCGGCACCAAGCCGCGCATCGATCTGTTGGCGCCGCCGTTCGCCGGACACTTGCATCCGATCCTCGCCATCGGTCGCGCGTTGCGCGAGATCGCCGATGTCGAAGTGGTCAGCACCGACGGCGCGCAGGCGCGTATCCGCGCCGCGGGTTTGCGCGGCGTTGCGCTCGTGTCCGGTGCCGACGCCGCGCTGCGCGCGCTCACCGATCCGCCGTACGCCGTCGGCGCGAACCCGCTGCGTCTGCAGGCGCAATTCCAACAGGCGATGCGCCTGCAGGCCGCGTTCGCCGCCGCGCTCGATGCGCGCTATCGCACGCAACGCGCGGATTTGTTGATCGCCGATTTCACGCTGATCGTCGCCGGACCCATCGCCGCGCGCTACGGCATGCCGTGGTGGACCAGCCATCCCTCGCCCTGCGTGATCGAAGCGCCGGGAGGGCCGCCGTCATATCTCGGCGGATGGACACCAGGCCGCAACGCATTCGGTCGCGCGCGCGATGCGTGCGCGGCGCAAGCGGTGCGAGTGTTCAAACGCGGCGTGCATCGGCTGCATCGACGCGCGCTGTCCGAACTCGGGCTCGATCGCGTTTATCGCGACGACGGCAGCGAGGCGGCGTATTCGCCCGACTGCGTGCTCGCGTTGGGACTGCGCGAACTCGAATTCGAGCGGCGTTGGCCCGCCTCCGTGCGCTTCGTCGGGCCGATGCTGTGGAGCCCGCCCGATCGCGGCGCCCCGCCGCCCGCGCCGGG
>JADZBF010000047.1 GCA_020852215.1 Lysobacter sp.
ATCTCAACGACAGCCCGGCCGGCACGCTGTTCAAAGGCGACGGGCAGGCGACGTTGAAACCGGGCGAGCTCGTCACCGGCGGCGTCGAATTGAACGGCGTCACCAAGACCAACGATTTCAAGTTGAATTGGAACGACAACGGCAAGCACTTCCTCAATTTGAATCTCAACGACAGCCCGGCCGGCACGCTGTTCAAAGGCGACGGGCAGGCGACGTTGAAACCGGGCGAGCTCGTCACCGGCGGCGTCGAATTGAACGGCGTCACCAAAACCAACGATTTCAAATTGAATTGGAACGACAACGGTAAGCACTTCCTCAATTTGAATCTCAACGACAGCCCCGCCGGGACGTTGTTCAAGGGCGACGGGCAAGCCACGTTGAAACCGGGCGGTTTGCTGACAGGTGCGTTCGAATCGAACGGGCCGGCCGGCACGCAGAATTACAAATTGAACTGGAACGACAACGGCCTGCATTTGTTCGATTTCGACTACAAGGCCGGCAAGGACGGTTCGTTGTTGAAACTCGGCGGTCTGACCACGCTGCGCCCGGGCGACACGCTCGGCGGCTCTCTCGAACTCAACGGCATCGAGAAATACAAGCAGTTCAATCTCAACGGCAGCTTCCAGGACCGCCACAGCTTCGGCATCGACTTCCGCGACGATAAGGCCGGCTCGATCCTCAAGGTCAACGGCAAGACCACCTTCGGCGAAGGCAATGTGCTGCTGGGCTCGGGCGAGTGGAATCAGGTCGAGAATTTCAAGGACTACAAGCTCGGTTACAGCACGCTGGGCGGCAGCAAGTTCGATCTCGGCCTGCGCGATATGCCGGGCGGTTCGATCTACAGCGCCGACGCCAAGTTGATGTTGGACAAAAAGGATTATCTGACCGGCAATCTGCTCATCAACACTGCCGAAAAAACCAGGGAATTCGGCCTCGGCGCCAACATCAAGGACAACGTCTATAACTTCAATCTCAGCAAGACGCCGTTCGGGACCAACGTCGGTTTCGACGCCAAGCTCGCCTTCGACGACGGTCACGGCAGCGTGGGGCTGGGCGGCAAGTTCGGCCCGAAGCTTTCCGAAGCCACCGGCTCGGTCAATTACAAGTACAAGGATCTGGAGTACGGCGGCAACGTCAAGTTCAACAACACCAACGGCTCGTTCGGTTTGGCGGAACTGGGCGCGAAAGTCACCAAAGGCGACGATCGCTTCAAGTACGGTTTGGAAGCCAGCGTGAATCCGCATACCGGCGACTACAAAGTCATGGCCGGCATCAGCTTCAGCTTCGGTGGCGGCTCCAGGCGCATGTCCGCGCCCGAGACTTCGTACACACCGCCGCCGAGCTACGACCGCAGCGGCGACTTCGCTCGGCCGTTGTCGAGCGATGCCGCATCGATCGGCCGTTTGAATCCGAACGATCGCGCGCTCTTCGATCAAGCCAAAGCCGGCGTCGAGAAACTCAACGCCCAGGGCGCGAGTTTCAACGTCGATCGCACGGCGATGTATCTCGCCGCGCTGGGCAACGAAAAGGGCTTCGATAAGATCGACAAGGTCGAGCTGGGCAAACCGATGCCCGACGGTCGCCAGAACGTGTTCATTTTCGATCGCGAACCGACGAGCCCGATGGCCAAGAGCGCGTTCGCCGACCCGGCGACGGCCTCGAACGCCTCGCTGCGCGCCAGCGTCGACGCCCTCCAGCGGACGCCGGATATCGCCGACGTACGCGGCGGCGCGGCGAAGGCGAACGACCCGCAGACGCAAGCCAATCCCGAACTCTCCACGCCCAAGCGCGGGTATTGACCGCGCGGGCCATCCCCGGGGCGCGAAAGCGCTGAGTTCTTCGGAGTTCCTCAGGCACAGAAACGGGCGACGGAGCGATCCGCCGCCCGTTTTTTCGTGCGCTCGATTCGCGTCCGCGTCCGCGCCCGGTCGCCGGCCGACGAGCCGGACGATCAGCCGGATCGTGGAATAAACGTTCTCTCCGACCCGTTGTATCGATCGCACCGAGCCGTTGCCGACCGAGCATTCGCGGCCGCGGCCGCTGGGCGCAGCGTGGGCGCCACCCTCGACCCTCGGAGATTCGCAAGATGAAAAGCCGCTTCTGGGCCTTATCCCTCACCACCGTCGCTGCGCTTCCTTTCGCCGCGTCCGCGGCCGAAATCGCGTCCGCTCCCAGCGCCGAAGCCGCGCGCTACAGTTGGGTCGTCGTGGATTCGAGGAAACTGAAAGTCCCGCTCGGGGTCGCGCTCGCGCAACTTCCCGGCGAAGAATGCGTCGGTTTCAGCGACTTGGCGCAAGTGAGCTGCAGCCGTTTCCAACTGAAATACGTCTACGGCTACAACTCGGTGGGCGCGATGGGCATGCCCGTGCCGATGACGATCGACGACCGCGGTCGTGCGCGCGAAGCCAAAGTCGACGGCTTGAAAGTCAAACGTTGGATCAACTGGAACGCCGCAACCCAGGGTCGCACGATCGAAATCGCATTCGCGCAGCCGACGACCGAATTCGGCTTCGACTTCCTGCCGACCTTGGATGGCCAGCCGAACTTCCCAATCACCTATGGCTTCCGCATCACGGTCAACGGCCAGGACATGGGGTACGTTTCAGTCGCGCCGCAGGTCGGTTATCTCGGCATTCGCGCCTCCGAAGGCGAAACGCTGCAGACCCTCGTTATCGAAGCCGTCGGCGAGACCGGCGGTTTGCCGCAAGGGCCGTTCTACGGCGGCATGTTCTACGTTCGATGACCGAGTCGCTTGATCGAATCGCCACACTCGCGCTTCGGCGCAGCGGGCGAATCTCAAGCTCGACGAACGGGCGACGGAGCGATCCGCCGCCCGTTTTTTCGTGCGCGATCGAGCGCCGCCTGCGCGCCCGTCGCCCCCTTGAACGCCTCCGGGGCCGCCCCATATCCCCTCGCGTCCCGCATTCCGGGCGTTTTTTGGCACCGACTTTGGCACTCTCCCGATGGGACTGCTAAAATCGCCGCCCTTTCCTGTTCCATTCAACCAGTTACGAGGGTTCCATGAATCTGAAACCGCTCCACGACCGTGTGGTCGTCAAGCCGATCGAAGCCGAAGAAGTCACCGCCGGCGGCATCCTGATCCCCGACAACGCCAAAGAAAAGCCGACCAAGGGCGAAGTGCTGGCGGTGGGCGAGGGCAAGGCCCTGGACAACGGCAGCGTGCGCGCGCCGAAGGTCAAGGTCGGCGACAAGGTGATCTACGGCCAGTACGCCGGTTCGGCCTACAAGCACGAAGGCACCGAGTACAAGATCATTCGCGAAGACGACATTTTGGCGATTCTCGCCTAAGCGAGAAGCGCGGGAATCCGGAATGGGGAATCGGGAATCGTTTTAAGGCGATTCCGTACCGGTTCGAGCCTTCCCGACGACGCCGCGCATTCGCTTCGCTTTTCACGATTCCCGATTCTCAATTCCCCATTTCCGGAGCTCTACAACAATGGCTGCCAAAGATATCCGTTTCGGCGAAGACGCCCGCGCGCGCATGGTGCGCGGCGTCAACGTACTCGCCAACGCCGTGAAGGCGACCCTCGGCCCGAAAGGCCGCAACGTCGTGCTCGAGAAGAGCTTCGGCGCCCCGACGATCACCAAGGACGGCGTGTCCGTCGCCAAGGAGATCGAACTGGCCGACAAGTTCGAGAACATGGGCGCGCAGATGGTGAAGGAAGTCGCTTCCAAGACTTCCGACAACGCCGGCGACGGCACCACCACCGCCACCGTGCTGGCCCAGGCGCTGATCCGCGAAGGCATGAAGGCGGTCGCCGCCGGCATGAACCCGATGGACCTCAAGCGCGGCATCGACAAAGCCGTCGTGGCCGCCACCGCCGAACTGAAGGCGATGAGCAAGCCCACCGCCGACGACAAAGCCATCGCGCAGGTCGGCACGATCTCGGCCAACTCCGACGAATCGATCGGCAACATCATTGCCGAGGCGATGAAGAAGGTCGGCAAGGAAGGCGTGATCACGGTCGAGGAAGGCTCGGGTCTGGAAAACGAGCTGGATGTCGTGGAAGGCATGCAGTTCGACCGCGGCTACCTCAGCCCGTACTTCATCAACAACCAGCAGAACCAGCAGGTCGAGATGGATGATCCCTTCATCCTGATCCACGACAAGAAGATCGCCAACGTGCGTGACCTCCTGCCCGTGCTGGAAGGCGTGGCCAAGGCCGGCAAGCCGCTCTTGATCGTGGCCGAAGACGTGGAAGGCGAGGCGCTGGCGACCTTGGTGGTCAACACCATTCGCGGCATCGTCAAGGTGTGCGCCGTCAAGGCCCCGGGCTTCGGTGACCGCCGCAAGGCGATCCTCGAAGACCTCGCCGTGCTCACCAACGGTACCGTGATTTCCGAGGAAGTCGGCCTGTCGCTGGAAAAGGCCACGATCACCGATCTGGGCCGCGCCAAGCGCGTCGTCGTCACCAAGGAAAACAGCACCATCATCGACGGTGCTGGCGATGCCGAGCGTATCCAGGCCCGCATCAAGCAGATCAAGGCGCAGATCGAGGAAACCTCCTCTGATTACGACCGCGAGAAGCTGCAGGAGCGCGCTGCCAAACTGTCCGGCGGTGTCGCCGTGGTCAAGGTCGGTGCGGCCACCGAAGTCGAGATGAAGGAGAAGAAGGCGCGCGTCGAAGACGCCCTGCACGCCACGCGTGCGGCGGTGGAAGAAGGCGTGGTGCCAGGCGGCGGCGTGGCCCTGATCCGTGCCAAGAGCGCGGTCGAAGGCCTCAAGGGCGCCAACGAAGACCAGAACCACGGCATCCTCATCGCCCTGCGCGCCATGGAAGCCCCGCTGCGCGAGATCGTCGCCAACGCCGGTGAAGAGCCGAGCGTGGTGCTCAATCAAGTGGCGGCCGGCAAGGGCAACTACGGCTACAACGCCGCCAACGGTGAATACGGCGACATGGTGGCCTTCGGCATCCTGGACCCGACCAAGGTCACCCGCACCGCCTTGCAGAACGCCGCCTCCATCGCGGGCCTGATGATCA
>JADZBF010000048.1 GCA_020852215.1 Lysobacter sp.
GCCGGATCGGACGAACCACCAGACGCGATACGGAAGTCCGCGCTGATCAACGGCACCGCGCGGTTTGGCGCAACGATGACGCGAACACCATTCGCGAGCGTACGTTGCGACGCTGCCGGAATACGCGCGTCGATCGGCGTGCCAGCTGCCGGCGGTTGCTCGCGCTGACCTTCAGCCGCCAACGTGAACGTCGGAATCTCCGCCGCCGGGATGTTGATCGTGCGGGCTTGGATGCGCGACGAGGTCGCGATCGTATCGCCTGTGCGGCCCTGCTCTTCCGGCAGATAGCGCACAACCGCGCGGCGGTTCTCGTTGAAGATGCGGCGCGCGACGCGTTGAATGTCGGACGCCGTCGTCGATTGGATCGCGGCCAGCAAACGATCAGCATAACCGGCATCGCCGTAGCGGATCACCGCGTCGGCAAGCTCATCGGCGCGGCCTTCAGCCGTTTCGCGCTGTTGCAGCGTTGCGGTGACGATCTCGTTCTTGGCTTCGTCCAACTCGGCTTGCGTCACCGGAGCATCGCGCAGGCGCGCGATTTGCGCGGCGAGCGCGGTTTGGCCTGCTTCAGCGGTTTGGCCTTCCGACATGATCGCGAACACGCCGTAGGCGCCCGGATCCTGCGTCGCTTCGAGGTTCGTGAAAACCTGCGCCGCAAGCTGCTGCTCATAGACCAGCGAATTGTAAAGACGCGAGTTCGTGCCGGCCGACAGAATGCCGTCGATGACCATCAGCACCGGGATATCCGGATCGGTGGACGCTGGCTGCGGATACGAGATCATGACAGCCGGGAGCGGCACGTTCGGCGCGTAGACAGTGTACTCGCGCGGCTGCGTGCGCTCCGGCTCGGTCGGATAGTCGCGCGGGATCGCGCGGTTCGGATGCGCGATGTCGCCGAAATACTGATCGACCCACGAGTCAAGTTGCGCTTGATCAAAGTTGCCAGACACGACGAGGATGGCGTTGTCGGGACGATAATATTGGGCGTGGAATTGACGAACGTCTTCCACAGTCGCGGCATCGAGATCTTCGATCGAACCGATGCCTGGGCGGCCATAGGGGTGAACGTCATAATTCACTTGCGGCAAGAACAGATAGAACAAGCGGCCGTACGGCGAAGCGAGCACGCGCTGACGAAGCTCTTCCTTCACGACGTCGCGCTCTGAATCAAAGCTCTCTTCGTTAACGACGAGCGAGCCCATGCGATCGGCTTCCGCCCACAGCACGCGCTGCAGATGGTTGGCCGGGACCACCTCGTAATAGTTGGTGAAGTCGTCGTAGGTCGAAGCGTTGTTGTAGCCGCCGACGTCTTCGGTCAGCCGGTCGAAGAATTGCTCCGGCATGTTACGCGTCGACTTGAACATGATGTGTTCAAAGAGGTGCGCGAAGCCCGAGCGGCCAGCTGGATCGTCGACCGAGCCGACGTCGTACCAAACCTGCACCGACACGTTCGCGGTATCGCGATCCGGCATCGCGTACACGCGCAAGCCGTTCGGCAGTGTGCGCATGGTGTAGGCGAGCGGCGCAACGCGCAGTTCGCCGTTTTGCGGCGTGGACGACGACGCGCAGGCGACAAGCGCCAGCGCCGCGGCGACGAGCGTAATCAGACGTTTCATGGATGGTCCCCGAGAGATTCGAGGCGTTCTAGCAGTCAGATTGCGACCGGAGCCACCCCGGATGCGACGATTGCGGGCCCAGGGCGGACGAACGGCGAAAATCCCCTAACCGACTGCCTTCAGCAACGGATCGTACGCCAGGATCGGCGAGAGCCACTTTTCCGCCATCGCCAAATCCCAGCCCTTCCGGACCGCGTAGTCCGCGACCTGATCGCGATCGATCTTGCCGGTGCCGAAATACTCCGCCTGCGGGTGCGCGAAGTAGAGGCCACTCACGGAAGACGGCGGCGTCATCGCCATGCTCTCGGTGAGATCGATACCGGTGTGTGTCGTCGCTTCGAGCAAATCGAAGATCGTGCGCTTCTCGGTGTGGTCGGGCTGCGCCGGATACCCGGGCGCCGGACGAATGCCGCGATACTGCTCGGCGATCATGTCATCGGCGCTGAGTTTTTCGTCTTTGGCGTAGCCCCAGAGCTCGCGCCGCACTTTTGCGTGCATCGCTTCAGCAAACGCCTCGGCCAAGCGATCGCACAGCGCCTGCGCCATGATGGCGGAGTAATCGTCGTTCGCACGTTTAAATCGGATCGACACATCTCCTTCGCCAATCCCCGCCGTCACCGCGAATGCGCCGACATAGTCGGGCGTACCGATTGGCGAGATGTAGTCCGCGAGAGCTGAGTTAACTTTGCCCTCGCCCTTGTCGATCTGCTGACGCAACGTGTGCAGGCGCGCGATTTCCTTTTTGCGCTCCTCATCCGCGAACAGCACAACGTCGTCGCCATCGCGGTTCGCGGGCCAAAAGCCAACGACGCCAGAGGCCTTCACCCACTTTTCTGCAACGAGCTGCTCCAGCATCGCTTTCGCGTCTCGATAGAGATTGCGCGCGGCTTCGCCGACGATGTCGTCTTCCAGAATAGCCGGATAGCGTCCGATCAAATCCCAGGACGCGAAGAACGGCGTCCAATCGATGAACGGCACGAGGTCTTCGAGCGGATATTCGGCAAACGAGCGCACACCCAGAAAGCTCGGCTTCACCGGCGCGAACTCAAGCTTCGGCGCACGCTCACGCGCTTTCGTCAGCGGCAAACGCGGGCGTTTGTCCTGACCGGAGAAGTACGCTTCGCGGGCGACGTCATACTCCTTGCGTGTAGCGGCCACCAAAGCGTCGCGATCATCGCCGAGCAGCTTTTGCACCACCGGCACCGCCTTTGAGGCATCCGGCACATAGAGAATTGGCCCGGAATACACCGGGGCGATCTTCACTGCCGTGTGCGTGCGCGACGTGGTTGCGCCACCGATAAGCAGCGGCAGCTTCAACCCTAATCGCTCCATCTCGCTGGCGACGAACACCATCTCATCGAGCGACGGCGTGATCAGGCCCGACAATCCAATCGCATCAGCACCGATCTCTTTTGCGCGCTCCAAGATGCGCGCGCATGGCACCATGACGCCGAGATCTTCGATTTCGTAGCCGTTACATTGCAGCACGACGCCGACGATGTTCTTGCCGATATCGTGCACATCGCCCTTCACCGTCGCCATCACGATCTTGCCGTTGGATTTGCCAACGAGGCCGAGCCGCTCTTTTTCTTCGTCCATGTACGGCAAGAGATGCGCGACCGCCTGCTTCATCACGCGCGCGGACTTCACGACTTGCGGCAGGAACATCTTTCCCGCGCCAAAAAGATCGCCAACGATGGACATGCCATCCATCAGCGGCCCTTCGATTACGTGCAGCGGCCGCTCCGCCAGCAGACGCGCCTCCTCCGTGTCCTCGACGATGAATTCGTTGATCCCATGCACCAGTGCGTGCGCGAGGCGATCTTTCACCGGCGCCTGACGCCATGAGAGATCGCGCTCTGTCGCTTGCTTCTTGCCACCGGCCTTCGCCTGCTCGGCAACTTCGAGCAAACGCTCCGTCGCGTCATCACGGCGATTGAGAAGCACATCCTCGACGCGCTCGCGCA
>JADZBF010000049.1 GCA_020852215.1 Lysobacter sp.
CGTACACCATCCGCGTCGTCTCGGAAATCACCGAATCGAACGGTTCGTCCTCGATGGCCTCGGTCTGCGGCAGTTCGCTGTCGTTGATGGATGCCGGCGTACCGATCAAAGCGCCGGTCGCGGGCATCGCGATGGGTTTGGTGAAGGAAGGCGACGATTTTGTCGTGCTGTCCGACATCCTGGGCGATGAAGACCACCTCGGCGATATGGACTTCAAGGTCGCCGGTACGGCGAACGGCGTGTCCGCGCTGCAGATGGACATCAAGATTCAGGGCATCACCGAAGAGATCATGAAGGCCGCACTGGCGCAGGCCAAGCAAGGTCGTCTGCATATCCTCGGCGAAATGGCGCATGCGCTCACCGCGCCGCGCGCCGAGCTGTCCGAATTCGCGCCGCGTCTGCTGACCATCAAGATCCATCCGGACAAGATCCGCGAAGTGATCGGCAAGGGCGGCGCCACGATCCAGGGCATCACCAAGGAAACCGGCACGCAGATCGACATCCAGGACGACGGCACGATCATCATCGCGTCGGTCAATGCCGCCGCCGCGCAGGCCGCGAAGGCGCGCATCGAGCAGATTACCTCCGACGTCGAGCCGGGCCGCATCTACGAAGGCAAGGTCGCGAAGATCATGGACTTCGGCGCCTTCGTCACCATCCTGCCGGGCAAGGACGGTTTGGTCCACGTCTCGCAAATCTCCAACGAGCGCGTCGAGAAAGTCGGCGACAAGCTCAAGGAAGGCGACGTGGTGAAGGTCAAGGTGCTGGAAGTGGACAAGCAGGGCCGCATCCGCCTGTCGATGAAGGCCGTGGCCGAAGGCGAGGGTTTGGCCGGCGAATAAGCCGGCTGCACGGGCCTGCAATCGTAGGCTCGTTCGTATCGCTCAGATGAAGCCCGCCGTATGGCGGGCTTCGTCGTTTCGCCGTATCGAAGCACGACGACGAAATGTAAGACCTGCGATGCCGAACCTACCGTACGACCGACGCGGCGCATTCAATCGATGCGCGCTCAGGCGATGCCCGCTCAATCGATGCCCTCTCAATCCCCGTCCGGCGACCAACGTGCGGCCATCAACGGCAGGATCGATCCGTAGCTGTCGGTCCAAGGCGTGAAGTCGGGATAGGGCGGCAATGGTTCCCATCGCTCTCGGCCTGTCGCGCGTTCGAGCGCGGCGATCGTCGCCGGATCGCGCGAGAGCGCGATCCAGGTCGAGGGCGCGAAGCGACTGTGCTCTTCGCCTTCCTCGACTTGCCGGTAGCGACGCATGCGCGATTCCCAGCCCGATCGCGCCGCCGCCGCCAGCACCGGCTTGAGATCGAGATAGCTGTTGGAGATATGCGCCATCAGCAAGCCGTTGGGAGCGAGTCGTCGGCGGTAAGTCTCGAACGCTTCCGTGGTCAACAAATGCATCGGGATGG
Organism: Lysobacter sp.; assembly: GCA_020852215.1. Taxonomy (GTDB): domain Bacteria; phylum Pseudomonadota; class Gammaproteobacteria; order Xanthomonadales; family Xanthomonadaceae; genus Lysobacter_I. The sequence continues at coordinate 1,420 of JADZBF010000049.1, forward strand.
CGTCCGACGAAAACGCGTCGATCACGAGGATGTCGACGTCGTTCGCGGGTTGTTCGGCGATCAGCAGACGCGCATCGCCGATTTCGACATCGAGATCGGGTTTGCAGCGCGAAATGAAGCTGAAATGCCGCGTGTCTCGCGCGATCTGTTCGACCAGCGGGTCGATCTCGTAGAACTTCCAGCGCTGTCCGGGTTGCGCGTAGCAGGCCATCGTGCCTGCGCCGAGGCCGATCACGTCGATGCGGGCGTTCGGGCCGAACATCTCGGGGGCTGCGGTGAAGGCGAGGCCCACGCCGGATTTTCGGGTGAAGTACACCGTCGGCGTGGTCGCGTAGGCCTCGTCGCGCATTTGCACGCCGTGGATGGTCGTGCCGTGCACGATCGACGTGGCGTCGTCGCCCATCGGGCGCACCGTGTACACGCCGAAATAGCTGCGCATCATTCGGCCGTCCATGTTGTCGGCGAGCCACTTCGCGCCGTTGATCGACAGCATCACGCCCACCAGCGCCGCGAAGTACAACGGCCGTTTGCCGAACGCGAAGAAAGCGAACGCGGCGAGCCCCAGGCCGATCAGCAGTTTGTATCCGAAGGACAACGGGAACACCAGGTCGCTGGTCGACAGCGCGGCGATGCCCACGACGATCAGGCCGATGACCAGCGCGGGTCTGGAACGCCTTTTATCGCTCCATAACTGCTGCAGCTCGGAGACGAACGCTGTTGGCTTCAGCGCCAACGCCGCCGCGAGCAACAGAATCGGATGCTCGTAGGTCCAATCGAAGATCAGCGGCGCCAACAGCGCGCAGAACACGCCGCCGATCGCGCCGCCGAACGACATCGCGAGATAGAACCGCGTCAGGAATTTCGGATGCGGCCGCGCGTCGAACATGCGCGCATGCAGAGCGCAGGAAATGATGAAGAGGTTGCACAGCACCAGCACCCCGGCGCCGTAGGGCGAACGCGCGACGCCCATGAACGCGGTGATGGCGGCGAAGATCAGCGAGACCGGCGCGATCTTCGTCATGATGTCCGCGAGCGTGCGGTTCTGGGCGAACGCGACCGAGAAGCTCAACAGGTACAGGCCTAGCGGGATCACCCAAATCAGTGGCATCGCCGCGATGTTGGTGGTGAGATGCTGCGTGCTCGACAGCATCAAGCCCGATGGAATCGCCGCGAGGATCACCCACTGCATCAGCGTTTTGCCGTTCGGAGCGGCGCTCGCATCGTCGTTTGCTGCGACAGTGTCGACGGCGGCGTTGTCGAGATTGGCGTTCGCGTTCTTGGGCAGTTGCAGCGCGCAAAACACCACCAGCAGCGCGACGGAGGCATAGCCCAGTGACCACAACAGACTTTGTGAGCCCACATCCATGAACGGTTCGACGAACAAGGGATACGCGAGCAAGCCGGCGAAGCTGCCGAGATTCGACGCGGCGTAGAGCGGGTAGGGATCGCCGCCGCCGGAAAGCGCGAACCAACGCTGCATCAACGGCGCTTGCGCGGAGACGACGAAGAACAAGGGGCCGATCGACGTCAGCAACAGCCACGGCACCCACAGCGCCGGATCGAGTTCGGTGGTGGGCGATGCGGCGTTCAGACCGATGGGCAGGGTCAATGCCGCGAGACAGAACAGAGTCAAATGGATCGCCGCTTGGCGCCGCGGCGCGAAGCGTCCCAACCAGTGCGCATAGCCGTAACCGGCCAACAGCAGCGACTGATAGACCAACATCGCCGAATTCCAGACCGAGGAAGCGCCGCCCAATCGCGGCAGCGCCATACGCGCGATCATCGGTTGCACCAAGAACAGCAACATCGAGCCGGTGCAGATCGCGATCAGGAACAGTGCGCGACGACGCGCCAAAGACGGGGTTCGTTCGGCGCTTGCGGTGTTCAAAACAGCTCCCTCGAAGACGCGATCCGGATGGTGTGTCGCATGGGCGAATGCTTCGCGCGTAGACGAAGACCCGGGGACGATAATGGATCGTCGATACCCTGTCTAGGCGGAAAAATTCCCGCTCGGAAGCGATCCGCGATCGGGGGATTCTGCGCGCATGCGCGCCGCGATCGATGCCGTCTCGGACATCGCCATGGGCCGAAAAACGACGACGGCGGGTTGCGCCGTCGTCGTCTCGTTTCCTGTGCGCGTTTCGGTCAGCGGCGCAGCAGCGCGTCTGCGCGTTCGATCCATTCGCGACGGTCGCCGCGTGCGGCGCGCGCCGGTTCGCGGAGCGATTCGCCGTAGGCCGGCTGCGCGGGTCGCGAGGGCAGCGCGGTTTGGATCGGCGGTTGCGTGGGTGGCGAAGCCTCGGTCTCGGCCGCGACACCGCCGGCATACTGCGGCGTCATGTCCGCGCCTTGGAACACGCCCATCGGGGTGTAGCCGCTATAGCCCGGGAACACCATGCCGATACGATTGTTGGCCATCCGCCGGATCAGCAGTTCGGAGAAGACGCGGCGGTAATCGGTGGTGATCGGCACGTCGCCGAAATACGGCGAAAGCACCTGCGGGTCCAGCCCCAACCACTGCCCGTAGAACCGACGCCCGTTCACCGGGCCGCCGAGGACGAGCAAGGGATTGCCGTAACCGTGATCGGTGCCGCCGCTGCCGTTCTGACGCACGCGACGGCCGAACTCCGATTGCACGATCACCGTGGTACGCGCGATTTCGCCGCCGGTATTAAGTTCGTTGTAAAACGCGGCGAGCGCCTGCGACAGTTCGGCGATCTTGTTCTGGTAATAGTGATAGCCGCTGCCGGCGGTGCCTTGCCCGTCGTGCGTGTCCCAGCCGCCCAGATCGACGGTGGCGTAACGCATCCCGAGATTGAAACGGATGGATTGCGCGATGGTCCACAATTGCCGCGCGAAGGTAGTGGTGGGCCAGTTCGCCGGTAACGTCGAGTTATAGGGTTGCTGCGCGACCATGCGCAATGCGCCATCCGCGCGCATGCCGGCCACTTCGGCGCCGGTCGGGCCCGCCCACAGGTTGGCGAGGGTTTCGTTCAAACCCTTGGTGCCGGCCGGCATGCCGCTGCGGAATTGCTGCCATTGCCAAGCGCCGCCATTGAGCGCGAAGTCGTTGGGGCTGGGCATGCCGATGGATTGCGTCGAGCCGAGCAGATTCGCCGGCTGGCGCGCGGCCACCGCAAGCAACGGCAACAGCGGCGTGCCGAGCGAACCCGGCTGGCTGTTCCATGCGCGCGTCAGCCAGCCCGTGCCGGTGCTCTGCACGCCGGGCGTGCCCAAATCCAGATACAACTGCGCATCGAAATGGCTGCGCGTGACGATGTTCGCGATGCCGCAACTGTGGACGATGGCGAGTTTTCCCGCGTCCCAAATATCGCGCAACCCGGCCGCCGATGGATGCAGACCGAAACCGGTCGCGGTGCCGTTGGCCAGCGTCAGCGGCAAGGCGCCATAAGTGCCGCTGGCGTCGATTTTCAGACTCGGCCGCGCTTCCTCGTAAAACGTGCGGTCGTTGCCCGAGATCGGCGGTACCAGATTCAAACCGTCCATACCGCCGCGCAGGAAGATGTGGACGATCGTGTCGTAGGTGTTGACGGCGGCCTGGGCTTCTTCGGCGAACAACATCGTGGGGCCGACGGCGCCGGCCGCGGCGGTCGCGCAACAGCCTTTGAGGAAGTGGCGCCGATCGATACGAAGATGATGCATGGCGGACTCCTCAGCGAACGATGAATTCGGGGGACAGCAAGATCAGCGAGACCAGGCTGCGCAAACGCTGATGGTTGTAATGGGCTTTCGGATTGCTCGCGGCCCAGGCGTCGGTATCGGCGATCGTTTCGGTGGCCGTGCCGTTCTGCGCCATGAACGAGACCAGCACTTGCCGCCGCGACGCCGCCGGGATGTAACCGAGAATGCGTTGGCACCAGAAATCGACCAGGTTGTTCGCATTCCAAGTGGTCACGCCCGAACGGGTCGTGGCGAGGATCGGCGTCAACGTCGACGAACCGCCGTCGCTGGTTTCGGTCATCCAGTTCAACAACCGCCACGTCGTCGCGTAGGAATTCGAACCCGACCACGCCACCGCCACATCCGGATAACCGTTCGGTGCGGGCCATTCGTAAGGCACGTTGCCGGTGAAGCTCATCAACCAGAACACTTCGTCGGTTTTCGAATCGCCGACCTTCGGTGTCCACGTGCTGCCCAGCACGCGCAAGGTGGCGGCGACCAATTCGTAGGGGCGACGATGCTTGCGGCCCCACGCATTTTTGAAGGCTTCGGACAGCAGAATATGCCGCAGCGTGAGTTTGATCTGATTCGGGCTTTGCCAGTTCTGCCGGAAGATCGCGGCGGCGCTATCGACCAGCGCCGGGTCCGGCGCATCCGAGACGAAGCGACGGATCAGTTTTTTGCAGATGAATTTGGCGACGCGCGGATGGCTGGCGAGGCGATCGAGAATATCGCGGCCGTCCTTCATCGCCGGTTGTTCGGGATTGAGGAATTTGCCGAGCACGTACTTCGGACCAGCATCGTGCCACGCCGAGCGGTAGACGAATGTGCCATCGTCTTCGGTGGGGTACTGCCAATGCCCGTCTTTCAACGACCAGCCGGTGAAGGCCGATGCGGTTTCGTAGACGTCCACGTCGGTATAACCGATCGGATAGGTCGGATCTTCCGGGCAGGGCGGGACCTGGAACGGGTCGACGAAGCCCAGATAGTTTTCCGCGCCGAACGTATGCAATTCCAACAATTCGCGGGCGAAATTTTCGTTCGGCCCGGAACGCGTATTCGAGGCGTTGTCGAGGTAGTACATCATCGCGGCGCTCTGCGCGACCGCTTCGAGCATGGTGCGGAAATTGCCGAACGCGTTCGCGCGCAGCACGTCGCGGTTGTAATGCACCGCCACCGGGCCGACCGAAAAATCGTTGACCGACACGTTGAAGTGATTGTGCCAAAAGCCCACCATCACTTCCTGCAACTGGCGTTTTGAATACGCCGCGCGCGCGAGCGACGAGCGCTGCACCTCCCACGCCGGACGCATGCGGATTTCCCACACCGGATCGGGCGCGACGTGATCGGCCCACGACTGCGTGAGCGACTTGTTCAAGGTGGTGTAGCCGGCCGCGGTCAGGCGCGCGTCGAACGCGCTGTCGTTGATCGCCGCAGGATCGAGTTGCTGATCGACGAAGGCGGTGAGCCGGGCGGTGTCGTTCGCGCCGAGCGCGTTGAATTCGGAGATCGACGCGGCGGTGGCGCCGAAGGTCGTATTGTTCAGCACGCGTACCGCGAAGGGCGCGCGCTGCAGCGTCAGCAACTGCGAGGGCGAGCCGTTGGCGGCGACGCGGCGGGGTGGGGCGGTCGCGCCCGCTGGCGTGGGCGGCGTGGGAGAAGACGCGGGATCGACGGTCGCCGGTTCGGTCGCCTTCGCGACACCCGCGATCGCGTCTTGCGGATCGACGCTTTGCAGCGGTGCGTGGAAACGAATGCGTCCTTCGATGCCGTAGCGTTGAGCGAGAACGGCATAGACCTTGCGTCGCATTTTCGACGTCTTCGCGATCTTTCTGGGCATCGATTGGACTCCGTCACGCGACCGCCAGGTCGCGTATGCGTTTCATGCTGTGGATCCCCTGACGGCAAGCATGCCATAGCCCGTCTTACAAAACGTGATTCGCCCCACATTCCGCTCAGAAGTGGATGAATGCAATGGCTTTTTCCGGCATCTCGCCAACGTCGCGAATGTCGCGCGCGTTAGATATTCGTTATGCCGCGTGCGTCGCGCGTGAAGCGACGAGCATCGCGCAGCTTCGACGCGCGAACGCGCCCATGCGTTCGCATTGGCGTCTTCGTGTCTTCGCGTAGTCGAAGAGAGGCTTTCGTCGCGAGAGAGACTCGATGTCTCCGCACTGAGATCGGCGACACCGTCGAACGGTGTCGCCTTATCCGCGAAGCGTGGTCAGGACAGCCCGAACACCGCCAGCAGACGTCGGATCCAGTTGTCTTCCTCGCGGGCACGCGCGCGCTGCGCTTGCGGCGTTTCGCGCAAGGATTCGCCGTAGACCGGTTGCGGGTCGGAACGCAAATACGCGCCGACGCGGCCCTGTTCGGGCGTATCGATGTACTGCGGCGTGAGGTCGGTGCCCTGGAAGATGCCGAGCGGGGTGTAGCCGGTGTAGCCGGGGAAAATTTGGCTCAGCTTGTTGTTGCCCATGCGCCGGATCATCAATTCGCTGAAGACGCGCCGGAAATCGGTGGTGACCGGAACATCACCGAAATACGGGGCGAGTACCAACGGATCGAGGCCCAGCCATTGGCCGTAGAGCTTGCGGCCGTTCACGGGACCGCCCAATACCAGCAAGGGACTGCCGTAGCCGTGATCGGTACCGCCGCTGCCGTTCTGGCGCACGCGGCGCCCGAATTCCGACTGCACGATCACCGTCACACGGCCCATTTCGCCAGTCGCATTGAGTTCGTTGTAGAACGCCGCCAGCGCCTGCGACAGCTCGGCGATCCGGTTCGAATACGTCGAGTTGCCGACCGTGCCCTGGTTTTCGTGCGTGTCCCAACCGCCCACATCCAGGGCCGCGTAACGCAGGCCCAGATTGAAGCGGATCGACTGCGCCACGGTCCACAATTGCCGCGCGAACGTGCTGGTGGGCCACAACACCGGGGTCGTCGGCAGCGTGGTGGTATAGCCTTGCTGCGCGATCAAACGCATCGAGCCGTCGGCGCGCGTACCGGCGATTTCCACCCCGGTTTGCCCCGCCCAAAGGCTGGACATGGTTTCGGTGACGCCTTTGGTGCCGACGGGCATGCCCGTGCGATAGGCGTACCACTGCGACGCCCCGGTATTCAGCGAGAAATCGCTGGGGCTCGGCATCGACAAGGTTTGGGTGGAACCGCGCATGTTGTTGGGCTGTCGGCTCGCGACGGCGAGCATCGGCATCGACGTGCCGCCCACCCGTTGCGTGTCCCAAGCGCGCGTCATCCAGCCGCTGCTGGCGTTGAGGTTGCCGGGCGTGCCGAGATCCAGATACGCCTGCGCGTCGAAGTGACTGCGCGTGACCACGGTTTGCAAGCCACAGGATTGAACGATGGCCAGCTTGCCCGCGTTCCAGATATCGTGCAGACCGACGGCCGAAGGGTGCAAGCCGAAGCCCGTGGACGCGCCCGACGCCAAGGTCAGCGGCAGCGCCGCGTCGGTACCGGTGGTCGGGATCCGAAGGGTCGGGCGCGCTTCCTCGTAGAACGTGCGGTCGTTACCGCTGATCGGCGTGACCAGGTTCAAACCGTCGTAGCCGCCGCGCAGGAACACCATCACCACGGTGTCGTAGCTGTTGACCGCCGCTTGCGCGTCTTGCGAAAACAAGAGGCTCGGGCCGAGCGCGCCGATCGCGACGCTCGCGCCGCAGCCTTTCAGGAATTCGCGCCGATCCAGACTGGGAGTGTGCATGGCGTTTTCCTCAGCGGCTCATGAATTCGGGGGACATCAGGATCATCGCGACCATGCTGCGAAGGCGCTGCTGGTTGTAATGACGTTTGAGATCGGTGGTGGCGGACGAGTCGGTATCGGTAATGACGTACGTCGCCGGATCGCCGTTCTGCGCGAGGAACGACACCAGCACTTGTCGGCGCGCGGCGATCGGCAGATATCCGAGCAATTTCTGGCACCAGAAATCGACCAGATTATTCGCCGTCCACGAGGACACGCCGGTGCGGCTCAAGGCCAGAATCGGCAGCAGTGGCGTTGTCGCCGTGTCGGTGTCCTTGGTTTCGGTCAGCCACGTCAACATGCGCCATGTGGTGACCATATTGTTCGACGCCGACCACACCACGCTCACGTCCGGATAACCGTTCGGTGCGGCCCAATCGTAGGGCGCGTGCCCGGTGGCGCTCAGGCGGCTCATGAAATCGTTGCTGCGAGTTTCGCTGATGCCTTTGATCGTCCAACCGCTGCCGCCGGCGCGCAACGCGGCGGCCATCAGTTCGAACGGGCGTCGATACTTCTGTCCCCACGCGTTCTTGAAGGCGTCCGAGAGCAGGATGTGCCGCAGCGTGAGTCGGATTTGGTTCGGGTGCTGCCAGTTGGCGCGGAACACCGCGGCGGCGCTGTCGATCAACGCTTGATCCGGATTGTCGGCGATGAAACGCCGGATCAGTTTTTTGCAGATGAATTTCGCGACGCGCGGATGGGTGGCGAGACGGTCGTAGATATCGCGGCCGTCCTTCATCGCCGCCTGCTCGGGGAAGATGTACATACCGAGCACTTGTTTCGGGCCGGCGTCGTGCATCGCCTGGCGGTAGGCGAAGGTGCCGTCGTTTTCGGTCGGGAATCCGTTGCCGCCGTTTTTCACGGTCCAGCCGGTGAACGCGGCGGCGGTGTCGTAGACGTCGAGATCGGTATAGCCGATCGGATAATTCGGATCTTCGGGCGCGGGCGGCACTTGCGTCGGGTTGACGAAGCCGAGGTAGTTTTCCGCGCCCATCGCATGCAACTCCAACAATTCGCGCGCGTAGTTCTCGTTGGGGCCGGAACGCGAATTGCTGCGGTTGTTGAGGTAGTACATCATCGCGGTGCTTTGGCCGACCGCTTCGAGCATCGCGCGGAAATTGCCGAAGACGTTGGCGCGGATGACGTCGCGGTTGTAATGCACGTACACCGACGATGCCGTGCCGCTGTTGATGGCGACGTTGAAATGGTTTTGCCAGAAATCGACGAGTTGTTCCTGCAACTGGCGCTTCGAATGCGCGGTGCGCATCAGCGCGGCGCGCTGGGTTTCGCGCGCGGGCGCCCCGCTGTCGGTCGTGACCAGAACATGGTCGGCCCAGAGCTGGGCGAGCGTCTTGTTGAGCGTGGTGAAGCCGTTGGCGACGGACAGCCGAGCGTCCAGCGCGCTGTCGTCGATCGCCGTCGGGTTCATCTGCTGATCGACGAAGGCGGTGAGCCGCGCCGTATCGTTCGCGCCGAGCGCGTTGAATTCCGCGATGGACGTCGCGGTCGCGCACGCGGTCAAGTTATTCAATACGCGAACCGCGAAGGGCGCGCGCTGCAGCGTGACCAACAACGAACGCGATGAGTCGGCGGCGACGGCGCCCGACCGTACCGGCATTCCGCCAGATGGCGCGACTATTTCTGGTGCTTGCTCGGGCTCGGGTTCCAGGATGCGCTCGGGGATCGGCTGGAAGCGGACACGGCCACGAATGCCGTTACGCTGCAGGATCGCGTTGTGAAGCGCTTTGCGTCGCGAAAAAGGGAGAATCGGTCTGGCCATCGGAACGCTCCTGATCTGCGCGCGATCCAACGACCGCGCTCGGCGCGATCATGAACGAAATATGAGGCCGCACGTTGACACGTCGCGTTCGGAATCGCGATCGGCGGCGCGATACGAGCAATCGATCACTTTTTTAACGAAACCTTTACTGCGCGGTCCAGCCGCCGTCGATCGGAAACGAAGCGCCGGTGATGTTGTGCGACTCGCGGCGGCACAACCATGTCGCCATCGCGGCGATGTCTTCCGGCAACGACATGCGCCCGCTGGGCTGCTTCTCGCTCACCAAGGCGCGCACGCCGTCTTCGCGGCTGCCGCCGTCGCGACGCGCCTGGATTTGCGGCTCGATCAGCGCGGTTTCCACCCAACCCGGGCAAATGCAGTTGACGGTGATGCCGCCGGATTCGCGACTTCCGAGCGCGGCGTACTCCAAGCCCGCGACCTTGCTCAGGCCGACGATCCCGAATTTACTGGCCACGTACGGCGCTTTGTTCACCGACGCCACGAGACCATGCACAGATGCGATATTGATCACGCGGCCGTAACCGCGTTCGGCCATACCGGGCATCGCCAAGCGCATGGTATGGAACGCGGCGCTCAGATTGATCGCGAGAATATCGTTCCATTTTTGCGTCGGCATGTCCGCGAGCGGCACCGCATGCTGGATGCCGGCGTTGTTGACCAGGATGTCGACTGCCGACCACTCCGCGATCTGCGCCATCATCGTCTCGATTTGCTCGGGATCGCGCAGATCCGCGCCGAAATGGCGCGCATCGGCAGCGCCGGCTTCGCGCACCGCGCGCAGCGCGTCGTCGATTTGCTCGGGTGTGCCCAGGCCATTGACGGCGATTTTCGCGCCGGCCGCGGCCAGCCCGCAGGCGATTGCGAGACCGATACCGGAGGTGCTGCCGGTGACGAGGGCGGTGCGGTGTTCGAGAAAACGGTCGGACATGAGGGGCTCGACGTGGCGTTGTGGAAAAATGATGCGGCAGGCCGCGCTTGATGATGTAGAGCGGAGCGCAGCTCCGCTTGTCTTTACGTAGAGCGGAGCGCAGCTCCGCTACGCTTGCCTCGAGATTTTGCAGCGGAGCTGCGCTCCGCTCTACGGGCGGGTCGCTGGCTCTGCAGCGGAGCTTCGCTCCGCTCTACGGGGTATCGCGTTTATACCAGGCCGGTGGCGTAGAACACGCCGATCACGACGAACACGGCCGCGGTCTTGATCAGCGTGATCGCGAACACGTCCTTATACGCTTGGCGATGGGTCAGACCGGTGACGGCCAGCAGCGTGATCACCGCGCCGTTGTGCGGCAAGGTATCCATGCCGCCGGAGGCCATCGAGGCGATGCGATGCAGCACCTCCATCGGAATCTCCGCTGCCTGTGCGTTGGCGATGAAGGTCTCGGCCATCGCCGCAAGCGCGATGCTCATGCCGCCGGACGCCGAGCCGGTGATGCCGGCCAACGAGGTGACGGTGATCGCCTCGTTGATCAGCGGGTTCGGAATCGCGTGCAGGGCATTGGCGACGACCAGGAAGCCGGGTAGGCCGGCGATGACCGCGCCGAAGCCATATTCCGATGCGGTGTTCATCGACGCCAGCAAGGCGCCGCCGATCGCCGACTTGGTGCCTTCGGCGAAACTGGCAGTCACCGGCTTCCACGCCAGCAGCACGACGGCGGCGATGCCCGCGAGCAAGGCGGCCTGCACCGCCCAGATCGCGGCGACTTTCGAGATTTCCTGCACCACCGGCGCGGCTTTGCCGATCACCGCGGGCACGAATTCGTGGTTCTTGCCGTAAAACTCCGGAATCCACAGCCCCAACACTTTATTGACCACGCCCACCAGCAGCAGCGGCGAGAGCGCGATCAGCGGATGCGCGAGCTTCATGTCGGCCGCGAACGGCGCCGGTTCGTTCTGCAGCGTCGCCGGATCGCCGTAACCTTCGCCTTTGCGCTTCGCGGCGCGACGGCGCGATTCCAGATACAGCATGCCGACCGTAAGGATGAACAGCGCGCCGATGCTGCCGAGCCACGGCGCGGCCCAGGCATCGGTGCCGAAGAACGAGGTCGGGATGATGTTCTGGATCTGCGGCGTGCCCGGCAGCGCGTCCATGGTGAAGGTGAACGCGCCGAGGGCGATGGTGCCGGGAATCAAGCGCTTGGGAATAACGCTCTGGCGGAACAATTCGGCGGCGAACGGATACACCGCGAACACCACCACGAACAGCGACACGCCACCGTAGGTGAGCAGGGCGCAGACCGCGACGATCGACAGCATCGCGCGTTCCGGGCCGAAGAGTTTGATCGTGGCCTGCACGATGGATTTTGAGAAACCGGAGGTTTCGATCAGTTTGCCGAAGATCGCGCCGAGCAAAAACACCGGGAAGTACAGCTTCAGGAAGCCGACCATCTTCTCCATGAACAGGCCGGTGAACATCGGCGCGACCAGCGCCGGGTCGGTCAGCAGCACCGCGCCCAGCGCCGCCACCGGCGC
>JADZBF010000050.1 GCA_020852215.1 Lysobacter sp.
CGCTCGATGCGCAGCATTTCCTGGATTTGATACTGAATCGTCAGCCGGTCCTCGAACAACAGCGTGATATTCGGGCCGAGATGCAGCTTGCGCGCCTGCTTGTGCGCGAGCACACGCGCGCGGAACGCATCGCGCTCGACGGCGTAGGCTTCGAGGGGGTAGAGGTCGGAACGTTGCAGTGCTTGCATAGTGGAATCCGTGTGTAAGTCGAAAGCCGAGTTGTCATCCCGAGCCGCAGGCGAGGGACCTGCTTATCATGTTCGATGAATGGCGCAACAGCAGGTCCCTCGTCTACGACTCGGGATGACAGAAAACTCAAATCCCATACGCCGTCCGCAGCAATGTCACCGGATGTTCTGCCGTCGTCCCGTCGTTCAAACCATGCGCGATATGCGCGCCAGCCCGCCCGCGATGGAATCGGCGACCGAGACGACGAATGCCGCGCGCGCGGCCGGGAATGCTCGAGCGCGATGCGATAACGGACACGACGCGGTGAATGTCGGTATTCGAAAAATTCATTCGGTCAAATCCCATACGCCGTCCGCAGCAATGTCACCGGATGTTCTGCCGTCGTCCCGTCGTTCAAACCATGCGCGATATGCGCGCCAGCCATCACGCAGTCGCTGGTGAAATGCTGCGCTTCCGATTGATTGACGCGGTTCTCCACAGGTTTGGCGATCTTGCGGGCGGATGCGTAGGTGGCTTTTTTCACGCCGTAGGTGCCGTCGTGGCCGGAGCAGCGTTCGATCGCGGTCACTTGCGTGCCCGGCACCAATTCCAATACCTGCTTGGTCTTCGGGCCGATGTTCTGCACGCGCTGGTGACAAGCCGCTTGCCAGGCGACTTTGCCCAATTCGTTCTTGAAATCGGTCTTGAGCAAGGCCGCGTTCTGGCGGTGCATCAGGTATTCGAACGGGTCGAAGATCGCACGTTTGATCGCCTGCACCTCTGCGTCGTCCGGGTACATCAGCGGCAGTTCTTGTTTGAACATCAGCACGCAAGAAGGAATCGGTGCGATGATGTCCCAGCCGTCCCGCACCGCTGCGGACATCGCCGGCATATTGCGTTGTTTGTAGTCGTTGACGCTGTCCAGATCGCCCAGTTCCAGCTTCGGCATGCCGCAGCATTGATTTTGGCGGATCAATTTCACCGGGATGTCGTTATGGCGCAGTACCGCGACCAGATCCTCGACCATTTTCGGGTGATTGTGATTGCCGTAGCAGGTGACGAAGATCGCGACTTTGCCGCGCGTCGGGCCCGCGTCGGTCGCGCCTTCGCCGCTATCGTCGCGATCGAGTTTACGCAGCGCGGTGGGGCTGTGATACGCCGGCACCTGCGCATCGCGATGCACGCCCAGAGCGCTCTCCATCGCGCCGCGCAACGCGGGCTGGCGGTTGCCCCAGTTCACCATATCCACCACGACCGGAATCGAAGCGAGTTTGCCGACCGCCGTGGTGTTGGACAGCAACTTCGCCGACAGCGGCGCGCCGTGGTTGCGGAAATGCACGGCCTTGGCGCGCAGCATCAGATGCGGGAAGTCGATGTTCCACTCGTGCGGCGGAATGTACGGGCATTTGGTTTGGTAGCACAGGTCGCAGAGATAGCAGTGCTCGACGACCTTGGCGTAATCCGACTTCGCCACCCCGTCCACTTCCATCGTCGACGAGTTGTCCACCAAATCGAAGAGCGTCGGAAAGCTCTGGCACAGGCTCACGCAGCGACGGCAGCCGTGGCATAGATCGAACACGCGCTCCATTTCTTTTTCGAGCGCGGTTTCGTTCCAGAACTCCGGATTTTTCCAATCCAGAGGGTGCCGAGTCGGCGCATCGAGGCTGCCTTCGCGGCGGCCTTCGCGCGGTGCGCTCGCGGACGGATCGGACGGTGGCGTGGTCTGGCTCATGCGTTCCTCGCGACGGAGCGCGTATTCGTCCGCCTGTCGTCGCACCGTATCGGCACGCGGGTCGATGGACCCGATGGCGTTCCCTAGCGGAGCGGCGGGAGAGAAAGGCCTCTCCCGAACCGCGTGCGGCGATCCGGGGGAGGCGAAGAACCGCCCCGGATAGGGGGCGGCAGGGAGAACGAATCGATTCGAACGGGTTCGACCCAATGAGGATCAACCCAGCTCGTTCAGCGCCTTCTGGAAGCGATTGGCGTGCGAGCGTTCGGCTTTCGCCAGGGTCTCGAACCAATCGGCGATTTCGTCGAAGCCTTCGTCGCGCGCGCTCTTGGCCATGCCCGGATACATATCGGTGTATTCGTGCGTTTCGCCGTGGATCGCGGTTTTCAGGTTGTTCGCGGTATCGCCGAACGGTAGACCCGTGGCGGGATCGCCGCACTGTTCGAGATATTCCAGATGGCCGTGGGCGTGGCCGGTTTCGCCTTCCGCGGTGGAGCGGAAGACCGCGGCCACATCGTTATAGCCTTCGACGTCGGCTTTCTGCGCGAAGTACAGATAGCGGCGATTGGCCTGCGATTCGCCGGCGAAGGCGTATTTCAGGTTCTCTTCGGTTTTGGAGCCTTTCAAACTCATGGTGTCGTCCCTCGTGGCGGTCTGAAGTGCGTGCGGATGGCGTGAGGGTGCGGCAAAGGGTCGTCGAAGCGTCGTAGATCCTTCGATGCCCGCTCGCAGGCCGCACATCCCGAGCATACGCCTTGCGGCGGTAAGGCGTGATCGATTATTACGATGGCTTCGATAGTCAGGGTGAATGCTGCGGCGCAATATTTCCGGCTGGCGAATTCCCGCTGCGGGCCGCGCCTGGTTCCATGCGCCGCGTTCCATGCGCTTCGCTGCGCGCGATCCGCCCGCGGGCGGTGACGCGTCTAATGCTGCGAGGTCAGCGTGTCCTGCGGCAGTTCGCGGAAGACGGTGGCGAGTTTCGACAGAAATTCGGACATCGCTGAACTGCGGCGCCAGACCATGGCGATGCGACGGGTCGGCGGCGGGTCGCGGAACGGCACCAGCCGGATGTCGCGAGACGGCGCGACCGGGGGTTTGACCGCGAGCATCGGCAACAGGGTGATGCCGACGTTGGCGGCCACCATCTGCCGCAGCGTTTCCAAGGACGTCGCGCGGAAGCCGTTCTTCTCGCTGGCGCCGGCGAGGTGGCACACATCCAGCGACTGGTCGCGCATGCAGTGACCGTCTTCGAGCAGCAGCAGGCTCTCCTGCGCCAGGTCGCGCATCGTCAACCGGTCGCGACCGGCCAGCGGATGGGACTCGGGGACGGCCAGCAGAAAGGGTTCTTCGAACAGGAATTCCGTGTGCAGTTGCTCGTCGTGCAGCGGCAGCGCCAGCACGCCCGCGTCCAATTTGCCTTCGCGCAGTTGGCGCAGGATCACGTCGGTCTTTTCCTCCACCAGCAACAGCTCGAGCTGCGGGAAACGCTGGCGAATGCGCGGAACGACGTGCGGCAACAGGTACGGACCGAGGGTGGGGAACAGGCCCAGCCGCACCGTGCCCGCTTCCGGGTTCTGGGTGCGACGCGCGGCTTCCTTCATCTGCTCCACTTCGGCGATCACCACACGCG
Organism: Lysobacter sp.; assembly: GCA_020852215.1. Lineage (GTDB taxonomy): Bacteria > Pseudomonadota > Gammaproteobacteria > Xanthomonadales > Xanthomonadaceae > Lysobacter_I. The sequence goes on from JADZBF010000050.1 coordinate 3,528, forward strand.
CGCGCTCGGCGGCGTCGCGTCCGGCGGGCGTGAGCATCACATGGCGGGGGGCGCGTTCGACCAGGGCGACGCCCAATTCCTCTTCCAATTTTTTGATTTGCGTCGAGAGCGTGGGCTGACTGACGAAACAGGCTGCCGCGGCACGGCCGAAATGTTTGTGATCGGCGAGAGCGACTAAGTATTTCAAATCGCGCAAATTCATGCGGCAGCCTCGAGACGGTCGGGACGATGCCCGATGCGTCCATCGGCCGTAACGCCCGCGAAACGGTCCATGCGGGCGCGGCGGCCACGCGAGATGAACGCATCGTGCGGCAAACAAACTTACTCCGAAACGTTCGGGTTAGGCACGGTTGACCGCCCTGTCTTTTCTGACAGGTTCGACGTTCAGCTTCGCGGGTTGTCGAAAAGCAGCCGGCCCCTGCAGCCGGGAATGGCTGCACCCAAGAAGCGAACGCGCAAGCGATGGAGGCGCTGAGCACGCGTTCGGACAAGCGCCGAATTCGCGACTCGAAAAACGCTCGGGACGAGCGCTTTTCAACAACGGATCAAGCGCGCGGGGTTCACGCGGCCCGCGCAGTGTCATCGACGGCGGCGGGCGCACTGGTGCGGATCAGATGATCGAATGCGCCCAGCGCGGCTTTCGCGCCTTCGCCCATCGCGATCACGATTTGCTTGTACGGCACGGTGGTGACGTCGCCCGCGGCGAACACGCCCGGCAGCGAGGTTTGGCCGCGCTCGTCGATCGCGATTTCGCCGCGCGGCGAGAGTTCCACCGTGTCCTTCAGCCATTCGGTGTTGGGCAACAAGCCGATCTGCACGAACACGCCGTCCAACGCGAGCGTGCGGCGATCGTGCGTCGCGCGATCCTGATAGCTCAGCCCGACGACTTTGCGGCCGTCGCCGAGCACTTCGGTGGTTTGCGCGGACACCACGATGTCCACGTTCGGCAGGCTGCGCAGCTTGCGTTGCAGGACTTCATCGGCGCGCAGCTTGCCGTCGAATTCGATCAAGGTGACGTGGGCGACGATGCCGGCCAGATCGATCGCCGCTTCCGCACCGGAATTGCCGCCGCCGATCACCGCCACGCGCTTGCCCTTGAACAGTGGGCCGTCGCAGTGCTGGCAGTAGGCGACGCCTTTGTTGCGGTATTCGTTTTCGCCGGGCACGTTCATCTGCCGCCAACGCGCGCCGGTGGCGAGAATCACCGTTTTCGCCGTCAATACCGCGCCGTTGGTCAGCGCCACTTCGAACGTCCCGTCGTCGCGCGCGCGCAAGGCATCGGCGCGCTGCAGATTCATGATGTCCACGTCGTAGTGGCGCACGTGTTGTTCCAGCGCCGCGACCATTTTCGGGCCTTCGGTTTCCTGCACCGACACGAAGTTCTCGATCGCCATCGTGTCCAGCACTTGCCCGCCGAAGCGCTCGGCGGCGATGCCGGTGCGGATGCCTTTACGCGCGGCGTAGATCGCGGCTGCGGCGCCCGCGGGGCCGCCGCCGACGATCAGCATGTCGAACGGCGCTTTCGCGGCGATGGCCTGCGCTTCGCGCGCGCTCGCGCC
>JADZBF010000051.1 GCA_020852215.1 Lysobacter sp.
GCGCGCAGTTGTTTGCGCAGTTTCGCGCGGGTCTCGGCTTGAGGGTCGCGGGTCTCGCCGCTGTTCACATCGAGCGCGGTCTGCGCGGGGTCCGCGCCGAAACCGAAACCGCCGGTCGGCTGGCGGCGCGGCAACAGCGCATCGAGAATGCGATCCTCGGCGCGCGCTTCGGCCTGCGTGCGCACGCGGGTTTTCGCTTGCTCGCGATACATCTTCACCGCGGTGTCGGCCAGGTCGCGGATGATCTGTTCGACGTCTTTACCGACGTAACCCACTTCGGTGAAGCGCGTGGCTTCGACCTTCACGAACGGCGCGTTCGCCAGCGTGGCGAGTCGGCGCGCGATTTCGGTTTTGCCGACGCCGGTGGGGCCGATCATCAAAATATTCTTCGGCATCACTTCGTTGCGCAGCGCCGGATCGAGCTGCATGCGCCGCCAACGGTTGCGCAAGGCGATGGCGACCGCGCGTTTGGCGGCGGCCTGGCCGATGATGTGGCGGTCGAGTTCCTGCACGATTTCGCGCGGGGTCATGGTGCTGCTGGCGTATTCGGGCTTGTTCGGCATTGCGGGGTCTTCGCGTTGGGGCGCCGAGAGGCGCGGCCGTGATTCGATAGAATCGATGAAGGTGCTGGCTTGTGGGAGCGCCGGAAGGCGCGATCGAGGGTTCGGAAAGCTCGGGTCGCGGCTTACGCCGCTCCTACATCGGTCACGCCTGCCGGCGCTCCCACAAGAGCGGGTCAGAGTTCTTCGACGACGATATTGCGGTTGGTGTAGATGCAGATGTCGCCGGCGATGTTGAGGGCCTCGGTAGCGATCGCGCGGGCGTCGAGTTGCGTATGCGCCATCAGCGCGCGCGCCGCGGACAGCGCGTACATGCCGCCGGAACCGATGGCGACGAGACCGTCTTCGGGTTCGATGACATCGCCGGTGCCGCTGACGATCAACGAGGTTTCGCTGTCGGCCACCGCGAGCAGGGCTTCGAGCTTGCCGAAGCGGCGCTCGGTGCGCCAATCCTTCGCCAACTCGACCGCCGCACGCAGCAGTTGGCCGTGTTTTTCCAGTTTCGATTCGAACAATTCGAACAAGGTGAACGCATCGGCCGCGGCGCCCGCGAAACCGGCCAGCACCTGACCGTCGCGACCGAGCCGGCGGACCTTGCGCGCGTTGGCTTTCATCACGGTATGGCCGAGCGTGACCTGGCCGTCTCCGGCCACCACGACGCGGCCTTCGCGCCGCACCGACACGATGGTGGTGGCGTGGAACACATTGGGATTCTGACTGGGGTCCATGCGGCCTCCTGAGCGTTCCGTCGGTTGTGGGGGCGACGATCGCGACGGGCAAGAGGTGACCGACGGCAGGGCGCATCGCCGGTAGAGCGGAGCGAAGCTCCGCTGAAACCCGCCCCCGTGCGACGGAGCGAGGCCCCGCCGACCTTCAAAATACCCACGTAGAGCGGAGCGAAGCTCCGCTAAACCCACACCGGTGCGACGGAGCGAGGCCGCGCCGACCTTCAAAATACCCACGTAGAGCGGAGCGGAGCTCCGCTGAAACCAAACCCGTGCGACGGAGCGAAACTTCGCTGAACCGTCTTCTGGAACGCCACAGCGGAGCTGCGCTCCGCTCTACGCGGCGAGATCACGATTTCCGCTTCGCCCATGGGTGCGCGCTGTCGGAGTAGAGCGGAGCGAAGCTCCGCTGAAACCAAACCCGTGCGACGGAGCGAAACTTCGCTGAACCGCCTTCTGGAATGCCACAGCGGAGCTGCGCTCCGCTCTACGCGGCGAGATTACGCGGCGGGATCAGGATTTCCGTTTCGCCCGCGGGTGCGCGCCGTCGTACACCTTCGCGAGGTGCTGGTAATCCAGATGCGTGTAGATCTGGGTGGTGGCGATGTCGGCGTGACCGAGCAGTTCCTGCACGCCGCGCAGATCGCCAGAGGACTCCAGCACATGGCTGGCGAAGGAGTGCCGCAGCAGATGCGGATGCACGCGCTTGAACAGGCCTTGGCGCTGCGCGAGTTGGCGCAGGCGAATCTGCACCGCGCGCGGGGTGATCGGTCCGCCGCCGCGGCCGGGAAACACCGGCGCTTCGTTGCGGCCCTGCGACGCCTCGCGCCAGGTCTGCAGCGCGTTGCGTGCGTGCGAGCCCACCGGAACGGTGCGCTGTTTGCTGCCTTTGCCGAGCACGGTGACGAGGCCTTCGGCGAAATCGAGATCGCGCCAGCGTAACGCGCACAGTTCGCTCAGGCGCAGGCCGGAGCTGTAGAACAACTCCAGGATCGCGCGATCGCGCACGCCCAACGGCGTATCGGTAGGCAATTCCACCAACTGCACGGCTTCGTCGACATCGAGTACCTGCGGCAATTTGCGCGGCGCTTTCGGCGCGCGCAGCCCCGCGGCCGGGCTGGCGGCGATGCGGCCGTGCTTGAGCAACCAGCGATAAAAACTGCGGCAGGCGGACAACCGGCGCTGCAGGCTCTTCGGCGACAGGCCGCGGCGATGCTCGCTGGCGACGAAAGCGCGCAATTGTTCGATATGAACGCCGACGACATCGTCGATGCCCTGCGCTTGCGTCCACTGCGTCA
>JADZBF010000052.1 GCA_020852215.1 Lysobacter sp.
GCCGCGGTCGCGGTGTCGGCGGTGCTGTCGGTGGTGGAGCCGATTTCCTCGGGTCTGGGCGGCGGCGGGTTTTTCCTGCTCCACGACGCGCGTACCGGCAAGGACATCTTCATCGATGCGCGCGAAACCGCGCCGATCGCCGCGACGCCTGCGCGTTTTCTCGACGCGAACGGCGGGTTCGATCGCGACCGCGCGACCAACGGGCCGTGGTCGGCCGGTATTCCCGGTTTGCCTGCGGGTTTGGTCCATCTGTCGAAGACCTACGGCAAGTTGCCGCTGAAAACCACGCTTGCGCCGGCCATCCGCATCGCGCGCGACGGTTTCCCGGTCTATGCGCGCATGTCGCAAGGTTACGCACAGCGAGCCGCGGTGATGGAGCGCTATCCCGGCACCCGCGCGGTGTTTCTCGCCGACGGCGATGCATTGAAAGAAGGCGAGATTTTTCGGCAGCCGGATTTGGCGCGCACGCTCGAACTGCTGGCCGAAAAAGGCCACGACGGGTTTTATCGCGGCGAAACCGCGAACGAATTATTGGCCGGTGTGAAAGCCGAAGGCGGCGAGTGGACCGCCGAAGAACTGGCCGGCTACCGCGTGCGCGAACGCGCGCCGCTGCGTTTCGAATACGACGGTTGGAAGATCGTCACCGCGCCGCCGCCGTCGTCCGGCGGCATCGCGCTGGCGCAGATGCTGCAGATTCTCGAACCCTACGATCTCGCCAAGCTCGCGCCTGCGCAGCGCGTGCATCTCACTGTGGAGGCGATGCGCCGCGCGTTCCGCGACCGCACGTTCTATCTGGGCGACCCGGATTTCGTGAAGATTCCGATGCGCACCTTGACCAGCGCTGATTACGCCGCCGGTTTGCGCGCGGGCATCCATCCGGGCAAAGCGACCCCCAGCGATCTGCTGTCGGGCGAGCAAACGCCGATGGAAGACGAGGACACCACGCATTTCTCCATCATCGATCGCCATGGCAATCGCGTCGCCGGCACGCAAACGGTGAATCTGCTGTACGGCTCGGGTTTGATCCCGCCCGGCACCGGCGTGCTGCTCAACAACGAGATGGACGATTTCGCGCTCAAACCCGGCACGCCCAATGCGTTCGGCGTGATGGGTTACGACGCCAACGCGCCGAAACCCGGCAAGCGCATGCTCAGTTCGATGACGCCGACGTTCATGGAATCGAACGATCGCGTCGCGGTGCTGGGCACGCCCGGCGGCAGCCGCATCATCACCATGGTGCTGCTGGGCGCGCTGGGCTACGCCGACGGCTTGGACGCGCAGTCCGTGGCCGCGTTGCCGCGCTATCACCACCAATGGACGCCCGACGCCATCGGTATCGAGCGCGACGCGTTGCCCGACGATGTCGTCGCCGCGTTGCGCGCGATGGGTCACACCGTCGTTTCGCCGAAGGACAACACCGATGGCCGCCGTTCCAGCGACGCCTGGGGCAATCTGCAAACGGTGGAATGGGACAAACGCAGCGGTGAAGTGCGCGGCGGCAGCGATCCGCGTAATCCGGTGGGCGCCGTGAGGCGTGTCCCACAGAAAAAAGACTGAGTCGGCATCGCGCATGGGCATGTTCGAATATCTGCCGCACAGTTCGCAACGCGTGCGTCTGCGCCGTTTGCGTCCCTCGGATTTCCGCGCCTTTCATGCGTATCGCGGCGACGCGGAGGTCGCGCGGTATCAAGGCTGGGAGACGATGTCGGAAGACGAGGCCATGGCCTTTCTGCGCGAGAACGGTCGTGATGCGCAGCTCGAACCCGGCGAGTGGGCGCAGCTCGGCATCGCCTCGCTGGACGACGACCGTTTGATCGGCGATTTCGGCGTCTGGCTCGCGCCCGACGCGCGCTGGGCCGAGTTCGGCGTTTCATTGCATCCCGAGGCGCAAGGCCTCGGCTTGGCGCGCGAAGCCACGGCGGCATTGGTCGGCCTGTTGTTCGCGCACACCCTGGCGCAGCGCGTGGTCGCGGGTGTGGATCCCCGCAACACCGCCTGCATCCGCATGCTCCAGGGCGTCGGCATGCGCCTGGTCGAAACCGTCGATGCCGAGTACAAAGGCGAGCCCTGCAGCGAACACATCTTCGTGCTGGAACGGCCCGCGGCATGATCGCGGGACAGGTCGCGCAGGCAGGCTCGACCGAGCGCGCGGTCGCCGCGATCGGTCGAGCCGGCAACAACATCACCGTCAACGACATCGCAATCGATGACATCCGCCTGCGCGCGATGCGCGAAAGCGATCTCGCGGATTTTCACGCGTACCGCAGCGACCCGCAGGTCGCGCGTTACCAAGGCTGGCAGCCGATGGACGAGGCGAGGGCGCTCGCTTTCCTGCGCGAACAGAACAATCGCAGCGCGCTCGAGCCCGGTCGCTGGGTTCGGCTCGCGATCGCCGATACGCCGACCGACCGCTTGCTCGGCGATATCGGTCTGTGGCTGTCTCACGATCGTCTCGAAGCCGAACTCGCGATCACCGTCGCGCCATCGGCGCAGAGGCGGGGCGTCGCTCGCAGCGCGATCCGCGCGGCCTTCGTCCTGCTGTCCGGCGAGCCTGTGCTGGAGCGCATCCGTGCCGACGCCGACGCGCGTAATCTGCCGTCCAGGCGTATGCTCGTCGCGGCGGGTTTTCGCGAAATAGGCACCGCCGAAGTTTTCGTCAAGGAAGAAGCCTGTATCGAACATCGATATCGAGTCGAGCGCGAAACCTTCGCGCCAGCGCTGTAGCAGGCTGTTGAAAAACAGCCTGCTGGCGCAGCCAAGGATGGCTGCGACGACGAAGCGAGCGCGTAAGCGCTTGATTCGTCGGGAGCGAGTCCGGACATGTGCCGGACTCGCGACTTGAAAAACGGTCAGGATGATCGTTTTTCAACAACCTGGTATGGAGAACGCACAATGAAACTCTGGTCCATTCTCGGCAATTCGCAGAAACTCGACGGCGGCGCGATGTTCGGCAACGCGCCGCGCGCGGTGTGGGAAAAATGGTCGCCGCCGGATGCGCACAATCGCATCGCCCTGGCTTGCCGCGCCTTGCTCGCCAGCCCGATCGCGGGCAAGACGGTGTTGTTCGAAACCGGCATCGGCGCGTTTTTCGAGCCGAAATTGCGCGAACGCTATGGCGTGGTCGAAGACCGTCATGTGCTGCTCGATTCGCTGCGCGAGGCCGGTTTCGGTCACGAAGACATCGACGTGGTGGTGCTGTCGCATCTGCATTTCGATCACGCCGGCGGCCTGCTCGCGCCGTGGCGCGAAGGGCATGCGCCGGAATTGTTGTTCCCGAACGCGACCTTCGTCGTCAGCGCCGGCTGTTGGGATCGCGCGCGCGA
>JADZBF010000053.1 GCA_020852215.1 Lysobacter sp.
CGCACCGCGCAGCGCCTCTTCGGGCGTCAAGCGGAAATGCGTGCAGGCCAGCGACATCGCCAACCGCAGCGACAGCAGCGGCGAGGTGCCCGGGTTGCAATCGGTGGACACCGCCATCGCCACGCCGCGTGCGCGGAAGGCGTCGATCGGCGGGCGTTTGGTTTCGCGCAGGCAATGGAACGCACCGGGCAGCAGCACCGCGACCGTACCGGCGCGCGCCATCGCGTCGACGGCATCCTCTCCGGTGTATTCGACATGATCGGCGGACAGCCCGTCGTAGTCGGCGACCAGCGCCGCGCCGCCGAGATCGCTGAGTTGATCGGCGTGCAGCTTCACCGGTACGCCGAGCTTTTTCGCCGCATCGAACACCCGACGCGTTTGCGCCGGAGTAAAACCGATGCCTTCGCAGAACGCATCGACCGCATCCACCAAGCCTTCGGCATGCAGACGCGGCAGCCAAGCGACTACCGCGTCGATGTAACCGTCGGGGTCGCCCGCGAATTCGGGCGGCAGCGCGTGCGCGCCGAGATACGTCGTGCGCACGCTGATGCCGAGCGTCTCGCCCACGCGCCGCGCGACGCGCAAGAGTTTGCGCTCGTTCTCGAAGTCCAAACCGTAGCCGGATTTGATTTCCAGCGTGGTCGCGCCGTCGCGCAGCAGCGCCCGCGCGCGCGATAGAGTTTCCGCGAGCAACTCGTCTTCGCTCGCGGCGCGCACCGCGCGCACGCTGGAGAGAATGCCGCCGCCGGCGCGCGCGATGTCCTCGTAACTCGCGCCTTGCAGACGCAATTCGAATTCGTGCGCGCGATCGTCGGCGAAGACCAAATGCGTGTGGCAGTCGATCAGGCCGGGCGTGACCCAACCGCCGCCGGCATCGATCACTGCGTTCGCCAGGGTTTCGGGTGCGCCCGGCAATGCGCTGCGCGCGCCGACGAAACGCAACACGCCGTCTTTCCACGCCAACGCGCCGTCTTCGATGGCGCCGTAGCCCTCGCCGTCGAGCGTGGCGAGATGCGCGCCGAGCAGCAGGCCGTCCCAACGCGCTTCGGTCATCGGATCGCTCCCGCGTTTCGCAAGGCATCCGCATCCATGCCGAGGCGTCCGCAGATGGCGTCGGTGTGCTCGCCCAGTCGCGGCGGACGAATGGGTTCGGCCATCGGCGAATCCGACATCCGCAGCGGGCTGGCGATCATCGCGATGCCGTCGGCGTCGATGCGCAGACCGCGCGCGGTGGCGAGTTCGCCGAACACCGCGTCGCGCGCGTTATTCACCGGCGCGGCGGGAATGCCCGCGGCTTCGAAACGCGCCAGCCAGTCGCCGACGCTCGCGTCCGCGAAGCGCGCGGCGAGCTGCGGGATCAGCCAATCGCGATGGGTCACTCGCGCCGCATTGGTCGCGCAGCGCGGATCGTCGACCCACGCCTCGCAGCCGACGATCGCGCAGAGTCGTGCCCACAGACGATCGCTGGCGCAGGCCAGCGCGAACAGGCCGTCGCGGGCGGCGAAGGTTTGATAGGGCACGATGCTGGGATGGGCGTTGCCGTAGCGTTTCGCGGGTTCGCCCGTGCACAGCGCGCTGCCGGCGACGTTCGCCAAGGCTTGCAGTTGGCTGTCGAACAGCGCGATCTCGATCGATTGCCCGCGGCCTGTGAGGTGGCGCTGGTGCAACGCGGCCAACACCGCCACGGTGGCGTTGAGGCCGCTGACGATGTCGACGGTCGCCACGCCGACTTTGCTGGGTTCGCCGTCGGCGGGGCCGGTGATCGACATCAAGCCGGATTCGGCCTGCACCACGAAATCGTAGCCCGCGCGTTGCGAGCCGGGGCCGCTGCGGCCATAGCCGGAAATCGCGCAATAGATCAGGCGCGGATTGAGCGCATGCAGCCGCGCGGCGTCCAGACCCAACGCTTCGGGCACGCCGGTGCGGAAGTTTTCGATCAGGATGTCGGCCTCGCGCACCAGCGCTTCGATCAGCGGACGCGTTCGCGGATGGCGCAGATCCACCGCGATCGAAGACTTGCCGCGGTTGCAACTGGCGAAATAGGCGGAGAGACCGGGCGCGTCGGCATCGTCCGTATCGAAAAACGGCGGCCCGTACCCGCGGGTGTCGTCGCCGTCCAGCGGTTCGACTTTGATCACCTCGGCGCCCAGATCGGCCAAGGTCATGCCGCACCACGGCCCAGCCAGCACGCGGGAGAATTCCAGCACTTTGATTCCTGCCAACGCCGACATCGACGCGCCCGGTGTGGAGCCAGCGCGCAGTGTAGCCGGTCCGCGCGATTGGGCATTGTGTCGGCCGCGTCTGCGCCGTGTAGAAGGGGCGGGAGCCGCGACCGCGCTATGACCGTCCCACGGCCGCATGCGACTGCAGACGGTCGCGGCTTCAGGTCGCGGCTTCCGCCGCTCCTACAATCGCGCGAACCGCAATCGCTCGGCAGGGCTGCGTCGGTAGTCTCCACGCCGCATCGATCTGCGACAATGCGCACATGAATACGCAGATCGCATCCGTTGATGGCCGCTGGCGACTGTCCGGCATCGCCAATCTGCATTCGCATGCGTTCCAGCGCGCGATGGCGGGCATGGCCGAACGCGCGACGCACGCCTCCGA
>JADZBF010000054.1 GCA_020852215.1 Lysobacter sp.
CGCCAGCAGTTGCTTGCGTCCCGCCGGCGGAGCGGTGGAACCGTAGAACGTCGCCGGCGTGATGATCTGGAAGCCGTAACCCGCCAACTTGGGAATGCTGGCGAAACGCTGCGCCGGACGCGCGGTGGCGCCGTTGAGCATGTTGGCGCGGTCGAACGCGTACAGGCTCTGTTGCGCGCCGCCTTCGTTGTCGCCGCAGACATAAGCGTTATCCCACACGCCGCAGTGCGGGTAGTCGGGAAGCGACGGCGTGCTGAAGTTGTACGCCCACCAGCCGCCCGTCACCGGGTCCGAGGTCTTCGAGACATAAGCGCAGAGGTTCGAGCTGTCCAACACCAGCATGAACCAACGGCCGGCTTGACGATCCCACAGCACGATCGGGTCGCCGCCATCGGCCGCGCAAGCGGTCCCGGCAGGCGCCAACGAACCGAACGAGGTCGGACCGGCCAACAGCGTGCCGGACTTGTTGTAGACCTTGAACGTGGTCGAGGTACCGTTGACGGCGTAGATGACGTGATTCGCGCCGACTTCCACCACCGGATCGCCAGGGCTGACGCCGGTATTGGGATTGACGATGCCGACGCGGCTCTTCACCGAAGCCTTCGCGCGCAACGCGCGCGGCGACTCGTCCCACTTCTTCTGCAGTTCGGGCAGACGGTCGGCCGCAGTCGGCTTGTTCGCCGCCGCGTGCGGCAGCTTGGTACCGATCGGGTAGTACTGGCGCTTATGCGCCTCGCGGATCGGCATACCCGGCTGCCACGGCTTGGCCTTCGGCATATTGCGCAGATCGACGTTGCTGCTGTACGGCGTGACCGGCGAACCGACTTGCACGCCGCGAGCGACCGTACCGCGATCCCCTTCTTGACTATTTCGCGGCGGTGCCGCGATCGCAACGCAGGGCAGAAGCAGCGTCACTGCTGCCGCCTTGATCGCCCTGGAAATTATTCCCGATTTCATTACTCATACCCTCGACAGGTTGATGTGGACACGACGAACGGACGTTTGCGAGAAAATGGCGGCGTGAATAACGCTCCGTCGCGTCCGCTTCGTTCGTGCACGTTTCGTTCGTGCAAGCTTCATCCATGCACGTTTCACTCGTGCATTTCGATATCGCTACACTCGCGCGGCGCCCATTGCCCCTGGCGCCGCTTCACCTCGCGCACTGCCCCTCAGTGCGCCCCCGACCGCGAAAATCCGACGTAAAACGAACGCGCCCTCACTCGGCATCGTCGTCCTGGTCGTCCTCCGCCGTCGAGAAAACCGCACGCCGCCATAGCTGCATATTGCCGCGCAGGCTTTCGACCGCGACGACGGCGTTACTTTCGCCGGCTTGCGGCCCGCCCACGACGGCGCGCGCTCGCTTGCTGGGTTCTTCGCGATCGCGGTGTTCGACCGCGATCGAATAATCGGTGGCGATGGTGCCCGAGGTGGCCATCGTCACTTCGGCGTTCAACATATCGACGACGCCGACGACGATGTCGCCGGTGCGCGTCGCGAAACGCTGACGCGAACCCGGGCGCGCGCCTGGGTTCAAGGAAATCCGAATGCGGCCTTCCGGCGTTTCCGCCTGAATCGTGCCGTCGGTGCCGCGTGCGCTGATGTTGCCGGTTTGCGTGCCGTAGTCGAGGTCCGACTTCAGCCCGCGGCTTTCGATGGCGCCGTCGACGGTGCGCACTTTCAGCGCATGGTTTTCCGGAACGTAAAGCACCAGATCGATGCGCTGGCCTTCGGCGCGCACGCCGCCGCCGGGCAACGACGGCGCGACCACGAAACGACCGCCCTGCGCACCGGGCGCGAAGGTGAAACGCGGGGCGCCTTTCGGCTGTTGGATGGTGGCGCGAATATCGAGCGTGTGCTCGTAGCCGCCGAAGCGCAGAAACACGCTGCCGTGCGGATTGTCGACGTCGATCGTCTGACCGGCCGGCAGCTTGAAGCTCAGGTCGCGGCGTTCCGGTTCGTCGAATGCGATCACGGGTTCATCCTGCACCGGGGCCGCTTCGCCGCTCGTCGGCTGCGCGGCCGCTTGCGCGGCTGCGGGCGGATTTTCTTGCGCTGCAGCATGCATCGGCGCGATGGCGGCCATCAGCGCCAAACCGAAACAACCGCCGAGTACGGCGCCGCCGAAAAACCGGGAGCGCGAAGCGTTCGCTCGCGACGGAGCGGGATCCCATTCGGGAGACATGCGTTTGGCATCGCTCAACAAGCCGAGAAACATGCGATATCAGAACCTATAGTCGAGAGAGACGATGAAATTTCTACCGGGCTCATCCAGCCCGGATCCGTGTTCGCGATACCGCTTGTCGGCCAGATTCTCCGCCCGTACCGCGATCCCCAAGCCGTCGAATATACGCCAATCCGCGCGCAGATTGAGCGTCGCCCAACCACCGGTGCCGTTCGGGTTGATGCGCGGGTCCACGGCGTCCCGGGGGCTCAGCCGGGTCTGCTCGGTCGCGTAGTAGCCGTAGGCCTCCAAACCGAGACGACCGTTCGGTTTCCAACGGGCGCCGAGCTTGCCGTACAGCGGCGGAATGCGGTCTGCGGGGAATTCCAAACCTTCGGAACGTTCGTCGCCGCGGGTGTAGGTCGCGGTGGCGTACAGCTCCACATCCGGCTCCGGCGAGCGATAACGTGCGCCGGCTTCCACACCCCACAAATCCTGCTGCGTGATATTGCGGTTCTGCACCACCAACGCGCCGTCGCGCACTTCGCCGGTCAGCACGCCGGCGATCTTGTCCCGATAGCGGGAACGGAACGCGATCAACTCGCCGCTCATGCGCTCGCCGCCGTATTTGAAACCGGCATCGAAGCTGATCACGGATTCCGGGGTCAGGTTCGGGTTCGGTTCGCTGTAACGATTGCCCGGACGCACGCCGAAGATGCCGAGATCGAAGATGTTCGGCGCGCGGAACCCGCGCCCGAGATTGGCGACGAAGCGCAGCGGCTCGGCCAGTTCGATGCTGACGCCGATGTTGCCGGTGAGGTCGTCCGGGTCCAAACGCACGCCCGGCACATCGACGCTTTCGGGAATCTTCACGTCGAAGCGGCTGTAGCGCAGACCTGCGTTGATGTCGAAGCGACCGACGCGCCAATCGTCGGCGACGTACAGCGCGAGGCTCTTCATCCAGGAACCGTCGGGGAAGCGCGGCGCGCGCACGCTGGTGGCGCCGGTGTTGATGTTGGTGCGCGTCCGCGAGGAATCGACGGTATCGCGATAGACCTCGACGCCGTAGCTCAAGTGATGGTGTTCGCCGATCTGCTTGCCGAACTGGCCGACGAACCCCGTGGTGGTGTCGCGGTTGCGCTCGATTTCCAGATTCGGCGTACCGAAGGCGCGCGTGCGTCGATCGTCGACGATCGTTTGGCGGCCGACGCGCAGCTCGCCGTTGTCGAACAGCGCGTTCGCCGCATCGATGCGCCACAGCAGTTGCGCGAAGCGGCGCTGCTGCGGTTCGAAGAAGAACAGGGCGTTCTCGGGATTGGTTTGACCGAAGCCCGGCACCAGCGCGTCGTGACGCGGTGTGCGCGGTTGTTCGGCGTACTGCACGGAGAGCACGAATTCATGACCTTCCACCGGCTTGGCGCCGACCTTGAAATCGCCGCTGCGTGCGGTGAGACCCGATTGCGGACGCACATCGCCGCCGCCGACCCGAAGATCGTTCACTTCCTGCGATGTGGCGCCGAGCGAGACCGCGACGCGCTCGCTGCCGCCGGCCACTTCGGCGCGACCGATCAACGAATCGTCGGCGCTGGCGGCGATGGCGCGCAGGCCGCCGCTCCAATTCCAGCCCGCATCGGAATAACGCAGCGCGGGCGTCAGCATCTGCACCACACCGCCCATCGCGTCGCCGCCGTACAGCGTGCTGGACGGGCCGCGTACCACTTCGATGCGGTCCAGACTTTGACCGTCCACCAGCGCGATGTACTGATTCGGCGAGTTGCGGAAGATCGCGTTGTTGAGACGGAAGCCGTCGACCAGATGCAGCACTTCGGAGCCTTTCAAACCGCGCACGATCACCACGCCCTGCCCCGGCGTGGTCTGCTGCACGAAAGTGCCGACTTCGCCGTGCAGCGCGTCCATCGGGGTTTGCATCGCGGCCTCGCCCAATTCGGCGCGGGTGACGATGGTGGTCGCCGCGGCGACTTCCAACGACGATTCGGGACGCTTGGTGGCCGTGACTTGGATCACGTCCAGCGTGTGGGCCTCGGCGCAAGCCGGCGAATCGGGCGTGCCGGGCACGCAGGCTTCGCGCGCATCACGCTCCGCGCGCGACTGCGCGGACACGGCAGGAGACAGGAGCGCGACAGCGATCGCCACCGCGAGAGAAAACATGACACGACGACGCATGCGGAACCTTACGAACATAGTTGAGAGGGGGAGTGCACGCGCGAAGCGGCGGGCCGGCTTCGGAACCGACCCCGGAGTTTAAGCCAAAAAAGAAATCCCCTCCCCGCCTTCCGACGGAGAGGGGACGATGGTCACGAATCGATCCGCAAGGATCAGAACGTGACGCTCCAGCTATTGATGTAGCCCACGTCGCCGCCGGCCATATCCGCCACGCGCAACTTCCACGTGCCGTTCAGGGCTTCGCTCGACAAGTTCAACGTCATCGTCTTGTTGAGGTTGTCGGTGCTGCCGCCCGTGCGGTTGTGGATGTTGTACAGCGAACCGTCCGGAGCGACCAGGTCCACCTTCAGGTCGCCCTGGTAGGTGTGGACGATCGCCACCGTCACCGAGGCGTTCGTCGGCGCATTGCCGGTACGACCGCTCACCGCGATCGGACTTTCGACCGTGCTGTTGTCGCTGATCGTGTAGTCCGTGGTGTTGGTGTAGGTCTGCGTACCGCCGCCACCGCCGCCGGTCGTGTAGTTGCCGACCAGGCTCACGCCGGAGAAGGTCGAATACGCCTTCACGCGCACGTAGTAGGTACCGGCCGACGGCGCCGCGAACGTGCAGGTCTCGGCATTGCCGCCGGTGTACGGACGGCAGTCGTAGACCGTGTCGGTCGGCGCAGCGCCGAACTTCACGTACATGTCGGCATCGCCCGTACCGCCGGACATCGTGAACGTCAGATTGGTCGAGCCCGCAGGCACCACCATCGTGTAGTTCAGCGAGTTGCCCGTCGTCGCGGTCAGACCCGTCACCGGCACGCCCTTGGTCAGTTCGCTGCCGCCACCGCCGCCCGCCGTCGTGGTGGCCGTCGCGGTGGCCGAATAGCCGCCGTTGTTGCCGGCGCCGTCGTAAGCGCGCACGCGATAGCTGTAACTGGTGGATGCGGCGAGACCGGTGCTGGCGAACGTGGTGGTGGTGCTGGTGGCGATCTGCGCGAACGCGGTGCAGCCGGCGCCCGCGCAACGCTCGATCTTGTAACCGGCCAAGCCCGAACCGCCGGTGTCCGTCGCCGCCGACCAGCTCAGATTGATCTGCGCGCTGCCGGACGCGGCGGCGGTCAGGCCGCTGACGGTGCTGGGCGGCGTGGTGTCGACCGGCGCGGTGCCGCCCAAGGTGTAAAGCAAACGATTCGGCGAACCGCTGCCGGCGTTACCGACCACACCCGGCGTCGCCGCCGTATTCAACGCGCTGGTGACCTGCGCTGGCGTGGCGGTCGGATTGGTCGCCAGATACAGCGCCGCGGCGCCGGCCACGTGCGGCGATGCCATCGACGTGCCGCTGATGGTGTTGGTCGCGGTGTTGCTGGTGTACCACGACGAGGTGATCGACGAACCCGGCGCGAAGATGTCCACGCAAGTGCCGATGTTGGAGAACGACGAACGCGCGTCGGTGCTGGTGGTCGAGCCGACGGTGATCGCCGACGGTGCGCGCGCGGGCGATTTGGTGCAAGCATCGCTGCCGTTGTCGTTACCCGCGGCGACTACGACGGTGACATTCGCGGCGGTCATGCGTGCGACCGCATCGTCGACCGCCTGCGCCGCGCCGCCGCCGAGGCTCATGTTCGCGACCGCAGGGAGAACGCGATTTTGCGCGACCCAGTCCATACCGGCGATCACACCGGCGTTGGTGCCGGAGCCGGTGCATCCCAGTACGCGTACAGGGTGAATGGTCACGCCCTTGGCCACACCGTAGGTGGTGCCGCCGACGGTGCCGGCGACATGCGTGCCGTGGCCGTGGCAGTCGTTGGCGTTGCCACCGGTAGTGACCGCATCGAAACCATTGCCCATGCGACCGCGGAATTCGTTATGCGTCAATAACACGCCGGTCTCGATGATGTAGGCGTGCACGCCTGATGCGGTGGTGTCGTAGGTGTAGCTGTTGCTCAGCGGCAGATTGCGCTGGTCGACGCGATCCAGCCCCCAAGTCGCGGGGCTTTGGGTCGCGTTGATCCTGACGATGCCATTCTCTTCGACGTACGCGACGCGCGGATCGGCGAGCAAGCGCGCCAGCGCGGCATCGTCGGCTTTCGCCACGAAACCGCGCAGCACATGACTGAAGCTTCTGACGACCTGTGCGCGGTGGGTCGCGGCGATCTGATTGGCGACCGACGGAACGCGTGCGCGGGTCGCCGATTCCGTGGCGAGACTGGCGGACTGCTCCTTGAGCACGACGATGTATTCGTCGGGTACGGGATTGCGAACGGTGCGGAAGTCGGCGGAAAACGCGGACATCGGCGTACCGAAGGCGATGAGGGAGACGCCGATCGCGGCGGACAACAATGACATTCGACGATTCACGATTGCTCCTTACTTTTTTGTCGTGAGAGAACGTTCTGAGAGCGCATCGAGCGATACGCCCGATGCGCGGAGCGCGGATCACGGCAACGCGACGATATCGGGAACGAAGCGGTCGCCCGCTGCGTTCGCCAGTTCGCGTTGTTCCCCCCGTTCGGCGTCGCGACGATGACGACGCCCCGATCCGCCGTCGAACCGTATGCGACTTTCGTCGACCGGGCAAGCGGCGACGCGAAATGCGAAAAACGCCCTAAAAACGCAATTTTTACAATACCTACGGCATTCGACGGAATGTGCATGATCTTGAACGCGGCACAACGCCGCGTCTTCGCCAAATCACGCAGAAAAACGATTTCCATCGCGCCGGCCGCAGCGCGTGCCAGTCGCCATCACGGTCGAGCGAACAGTATTTTCAACATCCGGACGACATCGCCAGTGTCGCGCTTCGCCTGAACGCGCGCAGGATGACGCATGCGCAGCATCGAAATGCGCGAAGCCGTGCGCGAACGAATGCGCGAACGGCTCTCGCCCCTTACTCTGCGACGCATCGATTCGAACCGGCAAGAAGAAGCCCCGGCAGTACCGGGGCTTCTGGTGTCGCGACATCGGGTTCGGACCCCAAGGATCAGAACGTGACGCTCCAGCTATTGATGTAACCCGTATCGCCGGTGGCCGCATCCTGCGCGCGCAGCTTCCACGTGCCGTTCAGGGCTTCGGTCGACAGGTTCAACGTCACCGTCTTGTTGAGGTTGTCGGCGCTGCCGCCGGTGCGGTTGTGGATGTTGTACAGCGAACCGTCCGGCGCCACGAGATCCACCTTCAGGTCGCCCTGGTAGGTGTGGACGATCGCGACCGTCACCGATGCGTTCGTCGGCGCGTTGCCGGCGCGACCGCTCACCACGATCGGGCTTTCGACCGTGCTGTTGTCGGCGATCGCGACATCCGTGCCGTTGGTGTAAGTCTGAGTACCGCCACCACCGCCGCCGGTGGTGTAGCTGCCGGTCAAGCTCAAACCCGAAAACGCGGAGTAGCCGCGTACCAGCACGTGATAAGTACCGGACTGCGCAGTCGCGATAACGCATGTTTCGGCGTTCGTGCCGCCGTTCGAACGACAGTCGTAGGTGGTCGTCGTCGGCGCCGTACCGAATCGAGCGTACAGATCGGCATCGCCGGTGCCACCGGAGGTGACGAATCGCAGGTTCGTGGCGCCCGCCGGAACCGGCATCGTGTAGCGTCGTTCCGTATTCGCCGCGCCCGACAAGCCCGTGACCGGCACGCCATTGGTCAGCACGGTGCTGCCGCCCGCGGACACCGTGACCGCGCTGGATTTGGTCTGGGAGGCGCCGATGTTATCGGTGACGGTCAAGGCGACCGTGTAGGTGCCGCCCGCGGCGTAGGTTTTGCTCGAATTGGTCGCGGTGGAGGTGGTGCCGTCGCCGAAATTCCAACTACGCGATGCGATGCTGCCGTCGCTGTCGGTGGAGGTATCGGTGAACGTAGCGGTCAAACCGCTGGTAGCGAAGCTGAAGTTCGCGACCGGCGGAAGATTGCCGCCACCGCCGCCCGTGCTGGTCTTCGCCGCCTCGCCCAAGAACGCCAGCCCCAATTTGGCGAACTTGGCGCTGTTGGCCGCCGAGTTGCCCATGTTCGCCAGCGTGTCGCCAGCCGAATGGATGTTCGAGAAATAGCTGCTGCTACCGCCTTCGAACATCATTCCCGACGGATAACCGGCGCTGGTCCACGATGCATGGTCCGAACACCCGTAACCGCAGGTGTAGGTGCCGCGAGTCATGCCGAGCGGGGCCAGATACGTGTCGAACAAACCGGTGAGGAAGGCCTGGACATCCGCGTTGGAATAGTCGGTGACCAAACGCATGTCGCTGCCCGATGCGGGCTTGTAATTGGTCATGTCCAATTGCATCACGGCGACGACGTTGGTTCCCGCGGTGCGGAACGATTGCGCGATCGCGTTGGAACCGCGCAGACCGACCTCTTCCGCGGCATAGCCCATGAACTTGACCGTGCGTTTCGGTTTCCAACCGCTGGCCAACGCCACGCGCAGCACTTCGGTCAACGTCGCGATGCCCGAGGCGTCGTCGTCGGCGCCGGGCGCGACTTGCGTGGTGCTGCCGCCGCCGCTGGTGTTGATCGAATCCAGATGCGCGCCCAGCACCACCACTTCGCCCGGCAGTTCGTTGCCGCGGATGGTCAAGATCACCGACGGCTGCGTGGAGCAATTGGTGCAGGCGGTGAACAACTCGGATGTCACGTCGGTGCGGCTGCCGGCCAGTCCCTGCCATGTCGTGCGGATCCACTCGGCCGAGGTTTTGCCGGTCGTGCTGGTGTAGTAGCGATTCTGATACGACGACAGCGTCGAAATGGTGCCGAGGATATTCGCCGCCGATGTTTGCGGCAGCCATGGATTGACCGTCGCTTGATTGTCGATGGTGTACGCCGCAAGCAACGATTTGCGCACGATCTGCGCCGCGCGATCCGATCGAACGAACGCTTCGGCCTCGGCGCGGGTAGCGAAGGCGAAGAAACCGCCGCAGCGCAATTGTTTTTGATGGATGCGCGAACTCACCGCGCCCAAATGCTGCGCTTGGGTCTGCGCGACCACCAACGCGGTACCGATGCTGTCGAAGCTGGGCGAGGCATCGACGGCGAGGTCTTGCATCAGCGGATAGGTATCGCGAGAGGTGACGATAAAGACCGGTGCGTTGGAATCTTGCTTCAGTCGCATGGCCGCGAGCGCGGCGTCGGCTTCGGCGCGGGCGTGGCCGCCCGTGGCGGGGCGCGTCGTGTTCTGCGCCCAGGCTGAGGTCGCGAGCCCTGCGCACAACAGAAGCGTCGGGATACGTACATATTGTTTCGGATTCATGTCTCTGCTCCTTGAGGATATGGAAACGTACGGTTGGGCGTCGCGCGCTCGCGCGCCGCTCGGCGATGCAAGAAAGAAGCCCCGGCGATGCCGGGGCTTCTGGTGTCGCGACATCGGGTTCGGATCCCAAGGATCAGAACGTGACGCTCCAGCTATTGATGTAGCCCACGTCGCCGCCGGCCATATCCGCCACGCGCAACTTCCACGTGCCGTTCAGGGCTTCGCTCGACAGGTTCAACGTCACCGTCTTGTTGAGGTTGTCCGTGCTGCCGCCGGTGCGGTTGTGGATGTTGTACAGCGAACCGTCCGGAGCGACCAGGTCCACCTTCAGGTCGCCCTGGTAGGTGTGGACGATCGCGACCGTCACCGATGCGTTCGTCGGCGCATTGCCGGTACGACCG
>JADZBF010000055.1 GCA_020852215.1 Lysobacter sp.
CCATGCCTGGGCGGTGCCGACGGTGATTTGCATCCTGCTGTTCATCGGTGCGATGGGCAAGTCGGCGCAGGTGCCGCTGCATGTGTGGTTGCCGGACTCGATGGAAGGCCCGACGCCGATTTCGGCGCTGATCCACGCCGCGACGATGGTGACCGCCGGCATCTTCATGGTCGCGCGCATGTCGCCGCTGTTCGAGTTGAGCCGGACCGCGCTGGACTTCGTGCTGTTCATCGGCGCGACCACCGCGTTCTTCACCGGCCTGATCGGCATCGTGCAGAACGACATCAAGCGCGTGGTCGCGTATTCCACGTTGTCGCAGCTCGGCTACATGACCGTCGCGCTCGGCGTGTCGGCGTACTCGGCCGCGGTCTATCACCTGATGACGCACGCCTTCTTCAAAGCGCTGCTGTTCCTCGCCGCGGGTTCGGTCATCATCGGCATGCACCACGAGCAGGACATGCGCAAGATGGGCGGCCTGCGCAAATACATGCCGATCACCTTCTTGACCAGCGTGATCGGCACGCTGGCGCTGGTCGGTACCCCGTTCTTCAGCGGTTTCTACTCGAAAGACACCATCATCGAGGCCGCCGCGCATCACGCGCACCAGTCGCACGGCTGGATCGCGACCTACGGCTACTGGGCGGTGCTGCTGGGCGCGTTCGTGACCTCGTTCTACAGCTTCCGACTGCTCTACATGACGTATTTCGGCGAAGAGCGTTTCCGTCATGCGCATGAGGCGCATGGCGATGACGCGCACGGTCACGATGCGCATGCCCATCACGATGCGCACCACGACGATGCGCACGGTTCGCACGACGACCATGGCCACGGCCATGGCGCTCATGAACCGCACGAATCGCCGTGGGTCGTGACGCTGCCGCTGATTCTGTTGGCGATCCCCTCGATCTTCATCGGCTTTTTCACCGTCGGCCCGATGCTGTTCGGCACCGATACCGGCGCTCACGCGGAAGACGGGTCGTTCTTCATAGGCGCGATCGACGTGCTGCCGCAGCACGACGCGATGGCGGCGCTGAAAGAGGAATTCCACGGTGCGGTGACGTTCGCGCTGCACGGCTTTACCGCGCCCGCGTTCTGGCTGGCCTTCGGCGGGTTCATGCTCGCCACCATCATGTATTGGTGGAAGCCGGGCCTGCCGGCCAGGGTTGCCGCGTTCGGCCCGGCAAAGCTCATCGCCCGTGTGCTCAACAACAAATACGGCGCGGACGATGTGTGGATCGGCGGCTTCGCCGGCGGCGGCGTTCTCGCGGGCAAGTTGGCGCGCAAGACCGACGAAAAAGTCGTCGACGGCCTGTTCGTCAACGGCAGCGCGCGACTCGTGGACGTCTGCGCGGGGCTGCTGCGCAAAACCCAGACCGGCTATCTCTATCACTACGCCTTCGCGATGATCCTCGGTTTGATCGCGCTGCTGGCCGTGCTGATCCATTACTCGCGCTGACCTCGACGACGGATACCCCTTCACGATGCATCCCTGGCCTTTACTCAGCATCTTGATTTGGCTGCCGATTCTCGGCGGCGCGCTGGCACTGATGCTCGGCAACGAGCGCGCCAAGACCGCGCGCTGGTTGGCGCTTGGCGTCGCCGTGCTGACCTTCGTCCTCAGCCTGCCGCTGATCGTCCACTTCGACTATTTCACCTCGGCGATGCAGTTCGTCGAGCGTCGCGATTGGATTCCGGCCTACGACATCCAGTATCACCTCGGCGCCGATGGCATTTCGGTCGCGTTGATCGTGCTGACCACGCTGACCACCGCTTTGGTATTGATCGGCGCCTGGACCTCGATCGAAAAACGGGTGAACCAGTACGTCGCCGCGTTCCTGTTCCTCGAAGGTTTGATGATCGGCGTCTTCACCGCGATCGATTCCATGCTGTTCTACGTGTTCTTCGAGGGCATGCTCATCCCGATGTTCATCATCATCGGTGTGTGGGGCGGCCCGCGACGCGTGTACGCATCGGTCAAGTTCTTCCTGTACACCTTCCTCGGTTCGGTGTTCATGCTGGTCGGCTTGATTTACCTTTACCTGAAGACCGGTAGCTGGCAGTTGCCCGATCTCTACGCCGTGCAGCTCGATGCGCGCGAACAGATGTGGTTGTTCTTCGCGTTCCTTGTGGCGTTCGCGGTCAAGGTGCCGATGTTCCCGGTACACACGTGGTTGCCGGACGCGCACGTCGAAGCGCCGACCGGCGGCTCGGTGATTCTGGCCGCGATCATGCTGAAGATCGGCGGCTACGGCTTCCTGCGCTTCAACTTGCCGATCGTGCCCGACGCCAGCCATGAGTTCGGTATGTTGGTGATCGTGCTCAGCTTGATCGCGGTGGTGTACATCGGCTTGGTCGCCCTGGTGCAGGACGACATGAAGAAGCTGATCGCCTATTCGTCGATTTCGCACATGGGCTTCGTCACCCTCGGCATCTTCATCTCGATGATGCTGGTGCGCGATGCCGGGAACCCGGAAGCGGCGCGCCTGGGTATGCAGGGCGCGATGGTGCAAATGATCTCGCACGGGTTCATCTCCGGCGCGATGTTCTCCTGCGTCGGCGTGCTGTACGACCGCATGCATTCGCGCATGATCAAAGACTACGGCGGCGTCGCGAACGTCATGCCTTGGTTCGCGGCGTTCTTCGTGTTCTTCGGTATGGCCAACTCCGGCCTGCCGGGCACCTCCGGCTTCGTCGGCGAATTCATGGTGGTGCTGGCCAGCTTCCAGGCGCACCCGGGCCTGGCGTTCGTCGCCGCCATCACCTTGATCGTCGGTGCCGCCTATACCTTGTGGTTGGTGAAGCGGGTGGTGTTCGGCGAGATCGGCAATGCCCACGTCGCCGAGCTCGAAGACATCAACCCGCGCGAATGGATCGTGCTCGGCACGTTCGCGATCGGGGTGCTGCTGATCGGCGTCTATCCGAAGCCGCTGACCGATCTGATGGAACCCGCAATCGCCCAGCTCGCCAGCCATTTGGCCGATAGCAAGCTCTGAGACCTCGAAGATGCAGACTTACGTGACCGCCGCCGATCTGATGCCGCTGCTGCCCGAACTGGCGCTCGTCGGCGCCGCGTTCGCGCTGCTACTGCTCGATCTGTTCACCAACGAGCGACGCCGCGGCTGGGTGCATGTGCTCGCCGTGCTCTTGCTCGTCGCGGTCGCGGTGCTGTTGGCCGTCGGCGCCACGGGCGAGCAGGGCGCTGCGCTGCACGGCACCTTCCTGGACGGCATGTTCGTGCGCGACACGATGGCCGATGTACTGAAGTTCTTCGTCGCCGTCGTCGGCGCGATGGCATTGGTTTACTGCTACGATTTTTTCACCGAGCGCGGTCTGTACAAGGCCGAGATTCCGGTGCTGATGCTGTTTTCCACCGTCGGCATGATGCTGCTGATCTCGGCCGGCAACCTGGTGATGGTCTATCTCGGCTTGGAAATGCTGGCGTTGTGCTCGTACGCGCTGGTCGCGATCGATCGCGACAACCCGGTGTCGTCGGAAGCGGCGATGAAGTATTTCGTGCTCGGTTCGCTGGCCTCGGGCTTGCTGCTGTACGGCATGTCGTTGATCTACGGTGCGACCGGTTCGCTGGAGTTGTCGGCGATCCACAGCGCCAGCACGTCCGCGCCGATGCTGCTGGCGGGCATGGTGTTGCTGGTCGCCGGTATCGCGTTCAAATTCGGCGCCGCGCCGTTCCATATGTGGCTGCCGGACGTCTACCACGGCGCGCCGACGCCGATCACGCTGTTCATCGGCGCCGCGCCGAAGATGGCCGCGTTCGCGATGGCGTATCGCTTGCTCGAAGGCGGTGTCGGCCCGCTCGACGAACAATGGCGTTCCATGCTGTCGGGATTGGCCGCGCTGTCCTTGATTCTCGGCAATCTGATCGCGTTGGCGCAGACCAATCTCAAGCGCATGCTGGCGTATTCGACGATCTCGCACGTCGGCTTTCTGTTCATGGGCTTCGCGGGCGGCGGCGACGTCGGTTATTCCTCCGCGATGTTCTATGCCATCGCCTACGCGTTGATGTCGGCCGCGGCGTTCGGCGCGATCGTCGTACTGTCGCGTAAAGGCTTCGAAGCCGATCGCATCGACGATTACCGAGGATTGAACGCGCGCAATCCGTGGATGGCGGGCTTGATCCTGTGCATCATGGCGTCGTTGGCGGGCGTGCCGCCGTTCCTCGGTTTCTGGGCCAAACTCGC
>JADZBF010000056.1 GCA_020852215.1 Lysobacter sp.
CTGTCCAAGTATGCAGTGATGCCTGTGAGCAACTTTAGATTGCTTGAAAGCTTTAGAGTGAGGCTGCCACGGATAAAACCTCCTGACACTGGCTCCTCGAAAGTGAGGAGAACCTGACCGTCACGAATACCGCCTTTGTAGTGGAATGTACGAGATAGTGGTTTTCCCTTGCGACTTGTTGTACGAACGACGACGGCACTGAGAAGCTCCCCGGTTTGTTTAATGTTCGCAGTTCCTACCGTGGTTGCATCTTCCGCGTCAGAGTCATGTAATGACCACGTACTTTCGAGCTTTGGCGCCTTATAGCGCCAAGCAAGAAAGCGTGGTTGTAGTACCTTGAAAATTATCCCAGACATAACGGAAAGAAAGACGCCAGCGCCGACGTTGATAAGAAAGTCGTACATGTGCGAGGTTCTCCTTAGCCCCTAACTATGGATTAGACCCCAAGTTGGGGCATATCAAGATTCTCTCCCCGAGCCGCAATTTACGTCAATCGTATTTTTCTCAAAAGAATCAGCAACTTAATTTTCCAGATCAGCCTCGCGTCCTCGAAGCATCGATAACGTTATTCGACATGCATGCCGGATAACACGAAATCACATCCGCTTTAGGCGTAGCGCGGCTATGCTGCGATAAGCATTCACTATCGAACGGCGCATCGTTATCGACAACGCATTTTGAGTGTTGGTTGGAAGCTGTAGCGTAGAGGGGCGAAAAGATCCCGGCGCTTTAAAACGGCGGGCCAGGGCCCGCCCTACACAACATCACAACTCGCCGAGACCTTCGGCGGTGCCGTCGTCGCCGACTTGCAGCAGGCGCAAGGTGTTCGTGGCGCCGTGGGTTTCCATGTGTTCGCCGCTGGTGAAGACGACGCGGTCGCCGGCTTTGAGCAGCTTGGCTTCGACGAGTTTGCGGATGCTGCCGCGGGCGGCTTGGCGCGGTGTTTCGCCGCGGCTGTCGTAGTCCATCGGGAAGACGTCGCGCATCATCGCCATGCGGCGGCGCGAGCCGCCGTGGCGGGCGAAGGCGAAGATCGGGGCGCGGCCGCGGAAACGCGAGAGGAAGCGCGCTGTGCCGCCGGATTCGGTCATCGCGACGATGGCACCGACGCCGATGTGTTCGGTGAGGAACATCGAGGCCATCGCGATGGCTTGATCGGCGCGTTCCAGATTGCGCGGGGCATCTTCGAAATCGGTGTCGTGTTCGAATTGGCGTTCGGCGCCGAGGCAGATGCGCACCATCGCTTCGACCGCTTTCACCGGATAAGCGCCCGCGGCGCTTTCCTGCGACAGCATCACCGCGTCGGTGCCGTCGATCACGGCGTTCGCCACGTCCAGCACTTCGGCGCGGGTGGGGATCGGACTCGACACCATCGACTGCAGCATCTGCGTCGCGGTGATCACGATCTTGTTGCGTTCCAGCGAGGTGCGGATGATTTTCTTCTGCAGGCCCGGCAATTCGGCATCGCCGATTTCCACGCCCAGATCGCCGCGCGCGACCATCACCACATCGCTGGCGTCGACGATCTCGACCAGGTTCTCGATGGCTTCGGCGCGTTCGACTTTCGCGACCAACCACGCATCGCTGCCGGCGGCGCGGGCGACGCGGCGCGCTTCGTTCATGTCGGCGGCGTTGCGGCAAAAACTGACGGCGATGAAATCGGCGCCGAGCTGCGCGGCGATGGTGATCAATTCGCGGTCGCGTTCGGTCAGCGCGCCGAGCGACAGGCCGCCGCCGAGTTTGTTCAAGCCTTTGCGATTCGACAGTTCGCTGTCGTTGAGCACGGTGGTGATGATGCGTTCGCCCTCCACCGCCGTCACCTGCAACTGCACCACGCCGTCGTCGAGCAGCAGCGTATCGCCGGGCACGACATCGCCGGGCAGGCCGAGATAACTCACGCCGACCTGGGTTTCGTCGCCGAGTGGCGCGTCCTCGCTCGCGATCAAATCGAAACGCGCGCCGGTTTTCAGTCTTACTTTATCGTTGGCGAATTTCTCGATGCGGATCTTCGGCCCGGGCAGATCGACCAGGATGCCGACCTCGGTGCCGACGCGTTCGGCCGCGGCGCGCACCGCATCGGCCCGCGCCAGTTGTCCCGACGGGTCGCCGTGCGAGAAATTCAGCCGCACCACATCCACGCCCGCACGCAACAGCGCATCGAGCACCCCGGGCGCGTCGGTGGCGGGACCGAGGGTGGCGAGAATTTTGGTGCGGCGGCGTTGGTCGGTCATGTGCGTCGTGGGTCCTGTCCTGATCGCCCAACGCTACCACATCGACCGCGCACTGCCGTCGAGAAACACGCTGTAAACGTAGACAGCGGCCGCGCGACGCGCTATCGGACCCGCTATCGGACCCGCATCGCGACGGCTATTCCTTGTTTTCGGCCGGGTTCGTTTCGATGTACGCCTGCCCTGCGCCGTACATGTCCGACCGGCGGAAGACGCCGATGTAGGCGCCGGTATTGCTCTGCGGCTTGCCGTCGTCCTGCTTGGGCAGCAAGGCGATGGCCTTTTTCTGCAGATCGACCGCGCGCGCGAAATCGCCATTGGCGGCATAGCAGGCGGCGACGGTATCGAGCGCCGCGAAATCGAGCGCGAAGGTCTGCGCTTCCATGCGTTTGGCGAATTCGAGGCCGGCTTTGGGGTCGCGCACCTCGTCGTATGGCGACACGCACAACGCCCACGCGAGATTGTTGCGCGAGAATTCGTCGTCGGTCGCTTCGACATCCGTCAGCAATTTGCGGCCCTCACTGCGGGATGCGCGGTCGGGGCCGTACTTGATCAGCCATGAGCCGTACATCGATTTCGCATTGTCGTCGCCCGCGGCGATCGCTTGTTTCAGCCATCGGGTGCCGCCCGCGATGTCCACGCTGCCGAATTCGCCCCCC
>JADZBF010000057.1 GCA_020852215.1 Lysobacter sp.
CAGATACACCGCGACGCGGCCGTCTTCGTAGAAATCGACGAAATTGCGCGACGGCGAATACTCCTCCCATTGGCCGACCAAACGAACGCGGGGCGACGCGAGCCGCGCGTCGCTCGACTCGACTGCCGTCGTCGTGGCTGCTGTCGTGGGGGCCGTCGTCGTGGCGGGCGTCGATATCGGATCGCCGCCGGCGGCGCCCGGTTTGTCCTGCGCGAATGCGAACGCGCCGAAGAGCGAGAGCGAGAGCGAGGCGATCAGGGCGAAACGGGTTGTGAGGCGCATGTTCGGGGCCGTGGTTGTCGAGAGAGGGCGAAAAACGCGGTACGCGGCATGCTAACACCGACGCGGCGGCGTCATTGCGCCGGCATGCGCGGTTCGAAGTAGCCGAACGATTGATGCGTCGCGGGCGGATGCGGGCGATTCGACGTGGCCTGCCTACGGCCGGAGCCGGGGACGATGCTAGGTCGGAATTCGTATCCGGAGAGCCGCCGCTGCGGTCTCGACAAGAGCGTTCGCAAGGGCCAAAAGCCTCTAATCAAGCGCTTAGCCGCCAAACAAGCGCTTAGCCGCTAAACAAGCGTTGACCGCTAAACTAGCGCATGCCCGCCGCACCGCCCCTCGATCCGCGCGAACCTCATATTGCCCTCGATGCGCTTCGGCATCGCCACGCGGAAGCGGGCGACCGACCGACGCGGATTCGGGTCGATCTGGATGCGTTGACGCACAATCTGCGCGCGTTGCGTGCGCATACCGGCGTGCCGACGATGGGCATCGTCAAGGCCAACGCCTATGGCCACGGTTTGGTGCCTGTGGCGCTGCATCTACAGGCCCAGGGCATCGAACAACTGGGCGTGGCGTTCGTGGAGGAGGGCATCGCGCTGCGCCAAGCCGGCGTGACCGTGCCGATCTTGGTGCTCGGCGGCATTTTCGGGCCGCAGGCGGCGCAGTTCATCGCCCACGATCTGGAAATCACGGTGTCTTCGCTGAGCAAGCTGCGGCAGGTCGAGGCCGCGGCCGAATCCCTGGGCCGGAAAGCGACCGTGCATTTGAAGATCGACACCGGCATGGAGCGCATCGGCGTGCATAGCTACAGCGCCGGACCCTTCATCGAAGCGGCGGTGGCGTCGCCGTGGTGCGAGGTCAAAGGCGTCTATTCGCATCTGGCTAGCGCCGACGACCCCGAGTCGCCGATGACCGCGCAACAGTTGCAGCGCTTCCTCGACGCCTGCGCGCATTTCGAGCGGATCGGCGCGCCGATGCCGCTGCGGCATCTGGCCAACTCCGGCGGCGTGCTGCATTTCCCGCAGACGCATCTGGACATGGTGCGACCGGGCATCGCGCTGTACGGCGTGCTGCCCGATCCCGCATCGCGGCCCACGGTCGATCTGCGCCCGGCGTTGTCGTTGGTGTCGCAGGTGGTGTATTTCAAAGTGGTCGAAGCCGGACACCCGGTCAGCTATGGCGCGACGTGGGCGCCTTCGCAAAATACCCGCGTGGTCACCTTGCCCATCGGTTACGGCGACGGTTATCCGCGTTCGCTGTCGTCGCGCGGCGCGGTGCTGATTCGCGGCCGCCGCTATCCCATCGTCGGTCGTATCTGCATGGATCAATTCATGGTCGATATCGGCGCGGACGGCACCGCTTACAACGAAGACGAAGCGGTGTTGATCGGCGCTCAAGGCGATGCGCGAATCCGTTGCGAAGACGTGGCGCTCGATGCCGGCACCATTCCCTACGAAATTCTGGTCGGTCTGAACGATCGCATCCCGCGCGAGTATCGCGGCGGCGCGCGTACGGGTTGACTTCGCAGCCGTCGGTGCACGCGCGCATCGCCGACGCTATGTCCTACGATCTCTCGCGTCGTCTCGCATCGCGCCGCAGTCCGACACGACACACCATGCCGCGGCAAAACACGATCGACCTTGGTATGGCTCGCGATATGGGCGCTGTCGAGATAAGCTGCGCAATCGTTTCGCATCGCATCACGACATGGACGCTGCATTCACGTTACACACGTTTTCACGCGCATCGGAAGGCGCCGCCTATCGCGACGAACCGAAGAAGAGGGGAAATTGATGGCTAACGCACTCGTTTGGTTCCGCAACGATTTGCGCCTCGGCGATCATCCCGCGCTGCAGGCCGCTTTGGATGGCGGTTACGCACCGATTCCCATCTATATCCACGCGCCGGAAGAAGAGGGCGGCTGGGCGCCCGGCGCCGCGGTGCGCGCGTGGCGGCATCGCTCGTTGCAGGCCTTGGATGCCGATCTGCGGCGACGCGGTACGCGCTTGCGTTTCTTTCACGGCCCCACGCTGCAGACGCTGCAGACCCTCGCCGCCGCCTGCGATGCCGAGGCGGTGTTTTGGAACCGGCGCTACGAGCCGGCCATCGAAAAACGCGACACCGTCATCAAGGCCACGCTGCGCGAGCAAGGCCTGCGCGCGGACAGTTTCAACGGCGGTTTGTTGATCGAACCCTGGCAACTGGCGACCAAGCAGGGCGGGCCGTACAAAGTCTTCACCCCGTTTTGGAAAGCGGCGTCGGTCGCGCTGCGTCTGCCGCCGTCGCAAGCCGCGCCGGCGACGTGGCCGAAGTCGGACGACGGCCCGCACGGCGTCGATTTGGATTCTCTGCAATTGCAGCCCACGCCGCGTTGGGACGCAGGCTTCTGGTCGCATTGGCAGCCGGGCGAAGCCGGCGCGTTGACCGCGCTCGAGGTTTTCGCCGAAGGCGCCCTGCATGCGTATCGCAACGATCGCGACCGCCCGGATCGCGCCGGCACATCGATGCTGTCGCCGCATCTGCATCACGGCGAAATCGCGCCGTGGCGCATCGTCGAAACCCTGCAGACCTTGCGCGGCTCGGTCGGCGCCGCGTCGGTGGCCGAGATCGATGGTTTCATCCGGCAACTGGGTTGGCGCGAGTTCGGTTATCACCTGCTGCATCACTTCCCGTTCACGCCGGAACAGAATCTCAACCCGCGTTTCGCCGATTTCCCTTGGGCGCGCGTGCAGTCCGCCACGCGCGAGGCATGGTGCCAGGGCCGCACCGGCGTGCCGATCGTCGATGCCGGCATGCGCCAGTTGTGGCAGACCGGCTGGATGCACAACCGCGTGCGGATGATCGTCGGCAGTTACCTGTGCAAACACATCCGCTACCACTGGCGCGAGGGCGCGCGCTGGTTCTGGGACACGCTGGTCGATGCGGATTTGGCCAACAACACGCTGGGCTGGCAGTGGATCGGCGGCACCGGCGCCGACGCCGCGCCGTATTTCCGCATCTTCAACCCGGTGACGCAGGCGGAGCAATTCGACCCGGACGGCGCCTACATCGCGCGCTGGGTGCCGGAATTGGCGCGTTTGCCCCTACCGTTGCGTTTCGCGCCCTGGACCGATCCGCTCACCCTCGCGCGCCATGCCCCGGAGTACCCGCGGATGCCGATCGTCGACCTCGCGCGCGGCCGCGCCGCGGCGCTGCAGGCGTATCGTCGGATCGGCGACGACGACGCCAACGGCGAAGCGGGCTGATCGGTCGCGCAAGTCGGGTCGCGCAGCGGCGCTTGGACGATTCGCGGATCGCCGCCGCGTTGACCGTGGCGGGCGCAGCGTGATTCACTGCTGCGCAGAGGAGGGGCCATGACCGAAGAAGCACAGACGCCGCGTAAACGCGCCCGGCGCGAATCCATGTCGAAGGTGGACACCGCTTGGTTGCGCATGGAGCGGCCGACCAACCCGATGATGATCACCGGGGTGTTGATGTTCTCCGAACCGGTGGACATCAAGCGCCTGAAGAGAGTCATCGAGAAGCGCTTCCTCGCCTACACCCGTTTCCGCATGAAACCCGTCGAGACGCCCGCCGGCATGGCGTGGCAGGACGACGAGGATTTCGATCTCGATTGGCATGTGCGCCTGTCCGGATTGCCCGGTCGCGCCGATCAGAAAGCGTTGGAGCGGTTCGTCAGTTCGCTGGCGTCCAGTCCGCTGGATAAGACCAAGCCGCTGTGGCAGTTCCATCTGGTCGAGAAATACGAAGGCGGCTCCGCCCTGGTGTCGCGCATTCACCACAGCTACGCCGACGGCATCGCCCTGGTCCAGGTGCTGTTGTCGCTGACCGACACTTCGGCGCACCCCGAAAAGAGCGAGCCGCTGACCAAGGCGTGGCTCAAGCAGGACGGCGCGAAAGTCGCGCATCGCGTCGGTGCGGTCGAGCGCTACGCCAAGCTCGGTAGCAAGATGCTCGAAAAGGGCATGGACATGATGAACGACCCGTCGCTGGCGGGCGTGATCGCGAAGGAGGGCGGCGAAATCGCGCGCGAATTGCTGCACGCGCTTGCGCTGCCGGACGACCCGCCGTCGATCCTGCGCGGCAAGCTGGGCGTGAGCAAACGCGTGGCCTGGGCGCCGCCGTTGGATCTTGAAGAAGTGAAAGCCGTCGGCCGCGCCTGCGGCTGCACCGTCAACGATGTATTGATGGCGACCGCCGCCGGTGCGCTGCGCGATTACATGCTGGAGCGCGGCGAGAACGTGGATGGTCTGTTCCTGCGCGCCACCGTGCCGGTGAACCTGCGTCCGTTGGAGCACGCCAAGAAGCTCGGCAACCATTTCGGCTTGGTCTTCCTCGATTTGCCGGTCGGTCTGGACAACCCGGTGAATCGTTTGGAGCATGTCGCCGAGTGCATGAACCAGTTGAAGAGTTCTCGACAAGCCATTGTCGCGTATGGACTTTTAGCTGCGCTCGGCATGGCGCCCGCCGCGATGCAGGAGTTGGCGCTGGAGTTGTTCAGCCGCAAGGCCACGGCCGTGGCGACCAACGTGCCCGGGCCGCAGCAGCAGTTGTATCTGGCCGGCAGCCCGATCCGCGAACAGATGTTCTGGGTGCCGCAGACCGGCTCGATCGGCATCGGTTTGTCGATCCTGAGCTACAACGGCAAGGTCCACTTCGGCATGATCGTGGACGCCAAACTGATCCCGGATCCGCGCGCGATCACCAAACGTTTCGCCGACGAGTTCGACAAGCTGGTCTATCTGACGCTGATGAGCGGCTGGGAGCGGCCGTTGGATTCGGTCGCAGCCGAAGCGCTGATGTCCTGAGCATGCTCTCTTAAGCATGCTGTCTTGAGCATGCGGCCCCGAGCCGGCATCGCCGGCTCGGCGACATCGCCGCTGGGTCGCGAGCGGCGCGTCGGCGTGAGGAAGAAAGCGAGGCGCCGATTCGTCGGCGTCTCACCACGGCCACAGCCGAATCAGCAGCCATAGCGGCACGCCGATATAGAACACCAGGCGGCCGGCCAGCTCGAGCGCTTTTCTCACGCTGGCGGCGTTGCCCGGAAGCGCGGCGGCGCACATCAGATTGATCACTTCCATCGCCACCCGCAGCGCGGCCGCGAAGCAGAGCATGCCCATCGCCCATTTGGCCCACCAGATCAGCAGGCCCAGCAGATACGCCTTCAAGCCGTAGGTGTAGTACTCGCCGAAGGTGCCGCCGTAGGCGATGACCTGATGCAAGCGGAACGCGGGCAGCGACAGAAAGAACGGGAACACCACGAATTTCACGAGCGTGCGGTCGAAGAAGCCCCGCACCGCAGCGGCGCGCGCCCGCACGTACGTGCCCGCGGGCGTGGCGAGCGCATTGGCGATCGCGGGCGATGCGCCTGCGTTCAAAAGCGCCTGCAAGAACCCGGCCGGGTCGCGCGACACGATGCCCTGCGCCCAACGTTGACCCGAACCGAGGTTCAACCAGAGGCCGAAATCCGGTAACGGTACCGGCCACAGCCCGGCGCCGACGATGTCGCGAGCGGGAATCTGCGTGGTTTTCTCTTCGTCCTCGATCGTCA
>JADZBF010000058.1 GCA_020852215.1 Lysobacter sp.
CGCGGCGCATGCGCGCGCAGCAGCGGCAGGAATTCGTGGGCGACGTAATGCCGGCTCATCATCGCGGCATCGAAACGCGGGCCGTGTTCGCGCAGCCATGCCGACGGCCGCGCCGCGAACGGCGCATGCCAGACCTCGACGCCGAGATGCTGCAATCGGGTGGCATAGGGTTCGAGACGATGGCGATTCGCGGGCAGGAACACCACATGCGCGCCTTCTTCGCGCAGCAGGCGCATCAAATTGACCAAACGCAGCGAACCCGAATCGTGATCCGGGCGCGGCGTTTGTGCGTCGACGATGAGAATCTGCTTTTGCGCGCGATGCAGCAGCGCGGGCGTCGGCACGGTGTTCGCCGGCAACTGTCGCGCGAGCGCTTCGCGCCGATGTTCGGCGAAGACGGCGCGATTGCGCACTTGGTACGCCTTCATGCCGACGTTGGTGTCGGTGCCGGCGCTGACGCCCTCGGCATGCACCACGCGCGCGGCGGGTCGGTACACCGTGCGTTTGCCGGCCGCGCGCACCGCGAAGGCCAAGTCGGTGTCTTCGTAATAGGCCGGGGCGTAGCGCGTATCGAATCCACCGAGTTCGGCGAACAGCCCGCGCGGAATCGCGATCGCGGCGCCGCTGGCGTAGTCGCAGTCGCGCGCGTAGGCGTACCGCGGGTCGTCGGGCGAGGCGAACTTGCCGTAATTCCATGCGCTGCCGTCGGCGAACACCACGCCGCCGGCTTCCTGCAAACGGCCGTCGGGATACAGCAATTGCGCGCCGACCAGCCCGATGCGCTCGTCTTCGGCGAAGGCGGCGATCATCGCATCCAGCCAACCCGGCTGCGGCACGGTGTCGTTGTTGAGGAACGCCAGATACTCGCCGCGTGCCAGCGCCGCGCCGTCGTTGCAGGCGGCGATGAAACCGCCGTTCTGCGCGCGCCGACGGTAGCGCACGCCGGCGATGCGCGGCAGCGCGTCGGCGGTTTCGTCGCTGCTGCCGTCGTCGATGACGATCACCTCGAACGGGGTCGCGGGCGGATGCGCGGCGATCGCGCGCAGGCAGGCGAGGGTGTGCGCGAAGGCGTTGTAGACCGGAATGACGATGCTGGCGACCGGCGGGGTCGCGCTTTCGGTCTCGTTCGTGGTCTCGTTAGAACTCTCGCTCGTGGCTTCGACGAGGGCGCCCGGGATGGCGAAGGGCGCGAACGGGGCGTCGTCGGGCGCATACAGCGCGGGCGGCGGCACCCGGGGCGCGGGCCATAACTGTTGGCGGGTGCGGTCCCAGGTGGCGCGCCAACCACGATGCCGCAGGCTGGCCCAGCCGCGACGGATCAGCCCCAGGCCGCGTCGGAACAGGAAACCGGCGTCGGCCAGCGAGGTGGGGAAGCGCGAAAACGCCATGGGCAGCGGCAACTCCGGGCAGCGGGGGATTTCGATGGCAGGACTGCGATCCGGAACCGAACGCGAACGGCGTTCGCTCCGGCCGACGGCCCGTCCGCAACGCCATACGGGCACCCTGCTAGACTCGCCGGGCGCCATTTTCGCACGCCCCCGACCCCGACAGGTTCCGCCCTCCGCATGGCCCGAGCAGACGACAGCGACGACGACATCGACGACGAGTTCGAGGACGGGGGCATCGAAGAGGACAAGGACGAAACGGCGCGCCCCGGCTGGCGTCGCCGACTCCTGAGTTGGGCGCTGGTCGGCCTGGCGATCGGCCTCGGTTTTCTGATTCCCTACACGCTGTACCTGAACCATCAGGTCAGCGTCCGTTTCGGACAACTCCGCTGGCAGGTGCCGACGCGCGTGTACGCGCGGCCGTTGGTGCTGGCGCCCGGCGTCGCGATGGATGCGCGCACGCTGAAGACCGAACTGGACGCGGCCTCCTATCGCGACGACGGCCGCGGCGAACGCCCGGGCACCTACGCGCAAACCAACGGTCGTTGGCGCATCTCCAGCCGCGGCTTTCAGGATATCGACGGTCGCATCGGACCGAGCGTGATCCAGGCCGATATTTCCGGCGGGCGCGTGGTCGCGGTGCGCGATCTGACCACCAAGCGCAGCGTGCGCTCGGCGCGCCTGGACCCCGCGCGCATCGCCACGCTGTACGGCCAGAAACAGGAAGAACGCCGGTTGGTGAAGATCGACGAAGTGCCGTCGCTCGTCACCGATACGCTGCAGGCGGTGGAAGATCGCGATTTCGCGCGCCATCACGGCATCGATGTGGGCGGCTTGCTGCGCGCGGCGTTCATGGCGCTGAAAACCGGCGAGCTCAAGCAAGGCGGCAGCACGCTCACCCAACAGCTTGCGCGCTCGGGTTTGCTCGGCATCGGCAAAGAACAGACCTTAAGCCGCAAATTCAACGAAATTCTCTACGCGCTGATCATCGACGCCCGCTACGAGAAAGGCGTGATCCTGGAGGCGTATCTCAACCAGGTCGATATCGGCCAGCGCGGTTCCCAAGCGATCCACGGCTTCGCCTCGGGCGCGGAATTCTATTTCGGCCGCCAACTCGACGATCTCTCCACCGAGCAAGTCGCGCTGTTGGTCGCGCTGGTGAAAGGCCCGTCCTGGTACAACCCGCGCAAATGGCCCGATCGCGCCCGCGCGCGTCGCGACTGGGTGCTGGCGAAAATGCTGGAAACCGGCGTGATCGATCAGAAAGAACACGATCGCGCCAAGAAAGCGCCGCTGGGCGTGACCGAAGTGCCCAGCAGCCTCGTCGCCAATCGTTTTCCGGCTTACGTGGACTTGGTGCGCCGGCAGTTGGCGCGCGATTACGAAGAAGCCGAAATCAGCGGCGCCGGTTTGAGCGTGATGACCGGCATGTCGCCGTCCGCGCAGGCGTACGCCGAAGGCGCGGTGACGCGGACGCTGAAGTCGATCGGCAACAAGAATCGTCCGCCGCTGCAGGCCGGCGTGGTGGTGACCGACGTACACCATGGCGAAGTGGTGGCGGTGATCGGCAGCCGCAGTTTCGACGAACACGGGTTCAATCGCGCGGTAGAAGCGCAGCGGCCGGTGGGTTCGCTGCTCAAGCCGTTCGTGTATCTGCTGGCGTTGGCGCAGCCGGACAAGTATTCGCTGGCCACATGGGTGGACGACTCGCCCGTCACCGTGACCTTGGACAACGGCAAGCGTTGGAGCCCGACCAATTCCGACGGTCGCAGCCACGGCACCGTGCGCGTGATCGACGCGTTGGCGCATTCGTACAACCAATCCACCGTGCGGATCGGCATGAACGTCGGCCCGCAGCGCGTGGCCGAGTTGGTGCGCACCTTGGCCGGATTCGACACCGGCAAAAATCCGTCGATGATTCTGGGCGCGGTGGATCAAAGCCCGTACGCGATGGCGCAGTTGTATCAATTCCTGGCCTCGAGCGGCCAGATCCAACCGCTGCACGCGGTGCGCGGTGTGCTCGACGCCAACGGCAAAGCGCTCAGCCGCTACGACACCGCGCCCAAACCCGCGCAGGAAGGCGACGCCATCGCCGCGCGGCTGGTCACGTTGGCGCTGCAGCAAGCGGTCGCTTCGGGCACCGGGCGGCAACTGATGGCCGACGGTCTGGGTCGCCTGCAGCCCGCCGGCAAGACCGGCACCAGCAACGACGGCCGCGACAGTTGGTTCGCGGGTTGGACCGGCGATCATCTCGCGGTGATCTGGGTCGGCAACGATCAAAACAAAACCACCGGCCTGTACGGCGCCACCGGCGCGATGCGCGTGTGGTCCGGCCTGTTCTCGCGGATGCCCAGCGCGCCGCTGCGCGTGGGCGGCAAAGGCATCGAGGCGCAGTGGGTGAACGAGCGCAACGCCAGCACCGACGCCGGTTGCCCCGGATCGCGGCGGTTCGCGTTCGTGGCCGGTTTCGGCCCGGCTTACGAGCCGTGCCCGCTCGCCGAAACCGATGCACTGGACGGCGAAACCACCGACGAGGAAGGCGGCATCGCCGGATTCTTCGGCCGTTTGTTCGGCGGCGACGACAACCCCGCCGGGCGTGAGGAACGCGAACGCAGCCAACGCGAACAGCAGCAGCGCGAAGAATTGCGACGCGAGCTGGAACAGCGTCGTCTGCGCGATGAGCAGGATCGTCAACAGCAAGACGCAGAAGAAGGCGCGGCGTTCCGGCGGCGCGCGGACGAGCAGAACGAGCGCATCGCGCGTACGCAAGAACTGCAGTACCGCGACCAGCGCGCGCGCGACGATGCGGCCAATCGATTGCGCCGCGAACAGGAAGAGCAGGCGCGACGGCAGCGCGAAGAGGAAGAACGCCGCCGTCGCGAGGAAGAGGAACGGCGCCGCGACGAGGAGCGGCGACGCAACGGGGGCATGGCATGAGGGCGAACGTCGGTAGTGTGCGGACTGCGCGTGTCGCTGTCGTTGTAAGCGCGGCGATCGTCGCGTTGAGCGGCTGCGTCAGCGCGCCGCCGCCTGCGGTATGGAGCGGCGCGGTGCCGGAGACGATGGTCGCGGAAATTCGCGCCGCGCAGACGTTCGAAGGCAACAAAGCCACGCCGGGCGAGCTGGAAGTGCAGCCGCTGCGCGATCCGATGGTGGAAGATTTGCGCCAGCAGGCCACCGATCTGGAGCGCGCGAAACGCTACGCCGAAGCCGCCGCCGCGCTGGAGAAAGCCTTGACGCTGTCGCCGGACGATCCGGCCTTGCTGCAGGAACGCGCCGAAGCCGCGGTGTTGCTGCAGGACATCGATCGCGCCGAGCGTTTGGCGCGCCGCGCGCTCGAGACCGGCGCGCAAGTCGGCCCGCTGTGCCGCCGGCACGCGGCCACGCTCGTCGTCGCATTGCGCGAACGCGCGCAGCAACGGCGCGGACAAGCTGCGGCCTCCAAGCGCGACGAGGACCGCGCGCGATTCGAGAGCGAAGCGCGCAGCGCGGACGCGCGGATGCGCGACGCCCAGCGACAGATCGAGACCTGCACGCTCACCGGCCCGCCGCGCTACTGACGCCGATGCACGGATTCGACGAGGAAAGCAGCCGCGGCGACGATGCGGAGCCGGCCGGCAATAGCTTCGGCGTCGCCGCCGCGCGCAGCGAACTTGCGCAGCGCAGCATCGAAGCGCTGACCGGGAATGGGCCGTTGGCGGCGGCGATGCCGGGCTTCGCCGCGCGGCCGTCGCAGCAGGACTTGTCGGCCGCGATCGCCGACAGCATCGAAGCGCGCGAAGCCTTGCTGGCCGAAGCCGGCACCGGCACCGGGAAGACCTTCGCGTATCTGGTGCCGGCGCTGTTGTCGGGCGCGAAGACCATCGTGTCCACCGGCACGCGCGCGCTGCAGGATCAGCTTTATCACCGCGATTTGCCGCGCGTGCGCGACGCGCTGGGCATCGGCCGCAAAACCGCCTTGCTCAAAGGGCGCGCGAATTACTTGTGCAAATACCGGCTGGAGAACAGCAAGGGCGAGCCCGCGCTGTCGAAAGGCTTGTTCGCGACCAAAGAACAGATCAACCACTTCCAGCGCATTGTCGCCTGGAGCGGGCGCACGCGCCTGGGCGACCTGGCCGAATTGGATGCGCTGCCGGAAGATTCGCCGCTGTTGCCGCTGGTGACGTCCACCGTGGACAACTGCCTCGGCAGCGACTGCCCGTTCTGGGACGAGTGTTTCGTCGTGCAGGCGCGGCAACGCGCGCAGGCGGCCGATGTGGTGGTGGTGAATCACCATCTGCTGCTCGCGGATTTGGCGCTGAAGCAGGAAGGCTTCGGCGAAATCCTGCCCGGCGCGCAGGTGTTCGTGATCGACGAAGCGCATCAATTGCCCGAGTTGGCGGCGCAGTTTTTCGGCGAAGGCCTGAGCGCGCGGCCTCTGGTCGAAGCGGCGCGCGATGCGGTGAGCGAATGCAAAACCGTGACCGGCGCGCTGGCGACGATTCAACTCCCGGCGCGCGCGCTGGAAGACGCGGCGAAGGGCATGCGCGTGGCGATGGAAGGACTACCCGCGCGCGGCACGCGCTGGCGTGCGCTGCAGGAACCCGGCGTGTACGAGGCGCTGGTCGCGCTCGACGACGCGCTCTGCGATTTCATCGACGCGCTTGCGCCGCTGCGCGAAGCCTCGCCAGGCTTCGACAGTTGCCACGCCCGCGCGCTGGATCAACGCGCGCGGTTGCTGCGTTGGGCGCCGCCGGAATTCGCGAAGCGGTTCGCGACGACGGATGCGGAAGATGCCGAAGACACAGGCTCAGCGTCGATGACGGATGCCGTTGACGGCCAAAGCGACGAATACAGCGACGATCACGCGGCGTTCTCCTCCGACACCTCTCCCGGCGGAAGAGGGGAGA
>JADZBF010000059.1 GCA_020852215.1 Lysobacter sp.
GGCTGAGATGCCCTGAGTCGACGCGTGGATTCGCCAGGAGCGAGTTCGGACATGCGCCGAACTCGCGACTTGAAAAACGCGCACGAAGCGCGTTTTTCAACAACCGGCTAGTCCCTTCGCGGCTCGACGATATCGCTGCGGATGCGCAGCACTCCGGGCCCGCCGCGCGGCCGATCGGATTCTGCCATCGGTAACCCCTCCAGATCGGCGCGCAGTCGCTCGCGCGCTGCTGCGCCGGCGTTCGGTTCCGGCATCCAGAGGCCGAAACCGCGGATCGGGCGTTTGAAGCGCAGGGTTTGCGTCGTGCCCATCCACAGCGGTTGCCCGTCTTCCAACAACACGGGCGCGCGCCAAATGCGCAACACATGCAACGTGTCCGGCGACGATCCCGTGCGCCGCATCAACAGCGTTTCGGCTTCGGCGGCCAATGTGGCCGGCAACACCGGTTGCCGCGCGAGCGGGCGTTGGGGATCCAGCAATCCCAAGGTGCTCACCCAATCGGCTTGCGATTGGGTTTGCCAGCCGCGGCTATGCAGTTTGAGTTGCACCAGATCCAGCGGACCGGCGATCTGCACGTCCAGCGGCCAACGTCGATCCGCCGCGCGTTCGTCCCGCTGCGCCGGCAGCAGAACCCATTCCTCGTCCCACCACGCGATCCGATCCATCACCTGCGTCGGCGGCGCGGCGACGAAACGGTCGAGCACGTCGTCGACGCTGCGCGGCGCGTGCCACAGCGCGGCGACCGCAAAACTGATGTAGAAGATCGCCGCCAACGGCCGCATCCAGAACGAGCGTTTGATGTGTCGCCGGTATGCGATGCCGAGAATCAGCAGCCAGACGATGCCGAACAGCATGCCGCCGACGATGTCGCTCAGCCAATGCGCGCCGAAATACAGCCGCGCGAAGCCCAACAGCGCGACCGCGAAGCCCGCGACCAGATACGGCCAGACCCGCTGTTTGCCGGGCAGTTCGCGCGCGATCAGCACCGCGAAGAAACCGAAGACGATGGTGAGCAGGGTGATCGGGATCGACGGAAAACCGAACCCGCCGGTGGCGGTCGGCGGTTTGGGCATGTCCACCGACAAACCGATGATGGTGGTGAACACCAAACCGAACGCCACCGCCGCGATCCAATGCAGGGCCGCGGCGTAGCGACGGCGCCACAGCAACCAGGCGGTGGTCAGCAGCAGCGGCGGCAGCAGCACCTGCGGGTCGCCCAGCGACGCCAGCGCGGCCATCAAGCGGTCGGCCAGCGGGTTGCGCAGCGCGAACATCGTCGCCTGCGCCTGGTAATCCAGCGCCAGCGGCCCGCCGCGCGCCAGCATCGCGGCGATCAGCGCGAACGAGGCCCAGCCGATCGCGATCATGCACACCGCCAACATCGCCAGCGACGCCGATTCCGGCCGATGCGGCTGAATCAGCGAATCGGCGTAGCGGCCCAGTCGCGGATGCTTGTGCGTCCATTTCAGCGCGCGGGCGAGGATGCGGTCGGCATGGCCGGCGAACCAGCGGTAGGTGTACAGCACGCCGGCCCACACCAGGGCCAGCAACACCGCCAAGGCCAGCAACACCAGCGCCAGGCGGTCAGCGACCGCCGCCACCGCATCGTAGGACGCGCCGAAGATCCAGCCCGGCGCCAGGAACAGGCCGGCCCACGTCAACGCGGCGATCGCACTGGCCGGGGCATAGCGTTTCAGCGGCATCCGCAGCATGCCGGCCACCGCCGGCACGAACGGGCGCACCGCACCGACGTAGCGGGCGATCAGGATGCCTTTGCTGCCGTGCCTGCGGAACATCCGCTCGCCGCGATCGATCAATTGCGGATAACGGCTGAACGGCCAGCGCTGGCGCAGCGTCGGCCCCCAGCGATAGCCGACCCAATAGCTGATCGCATCGCCCACGAACGCGCCCGCGGCGGCGCAGAGCAGGGCGTAAGGGCCGTCGAGGTGGCCCAGACCGATCAACGTGCCCACTGCGAACAGCAGCGGCAACGCCGGCACCACGATGCCGAGCACGATCACCGCATCGCAGAACGCGATCAGAAAAATCACGCCGCCCGCGGCGACGGGGTTTGCCCCGATCCAAGCGACGATGTGATCCAGCCATCCGTTCTGCATGCGCCGATTATGGCAGCGCGGCACGATGTCGCCCACCTCGTCGCCAATCTCGCGAAGCGCATCGCCGGGCGATGCCCGCGAATTGTGCGGCGCAACGTCGGGCGATCGATGGACGGTCTGAGCAACGCCTTCCTGGCGTCGTTCAGACGTCGCGAGCCCGGCGCATGTCCGGGCTCGCTCCCGCCGGTTCAAGCACTTGCGTGCTTCAACCGCGAGCGCGCCATCCTTGGCGCGCGGAAACTCTGAAATTGTTCAGAGTTTCCCTAGAATGCGCCGATGAATGCGAGAACGTCCGCCGACGCCGTCGAAGTGCAAGCCCTCAAAGCCGACAGCTTCGGCCGGATCGCGTTGATGCGCGGCGCCGCGGGCCTGTTCGTACGGCGCGATCTGGCGCATGTTCCGCTGTGGCTGCGCTTGCCCGCATGGTGGCTGGCGCGACGCGAGGCCCGCGGCCTGCGGCGGGTGCTGGGCCAGGAGGCCGTGCCGCAACTGCTGGCCTGGGACGGACGCAGGCTCGATCGCAGTTATCTCGACGGCGCGGCCATGTACCAACGCCCGCCGCGCGGCGATCGCGCCTATTTCCGATTGGCGCGCCGTCGGTTGCAAGCCTTGCATCGCTGCGGGCTGGCGCATAACGACCTGGCGAAGGAAGCCAACTGGTTGGTGCTCGTCGACGGCACCCCGGCCATCATCGATTTCCAACTCGCCACCTGCGGCGCGCCGCGCTCGCGCTGGATGCGGCTGCTGGCGCGCGAGGATTTGCGGCATCTGCTGAAACACAAACGCACGTATTGCCCGGACGCCCTGACGCCGGTCGAACGCCGTCTGCTCAAGCGCCGCTCGTGGGTGCGCGATCTGTGGTTCCGCACCGGCAAACCGGTGTATCGCGTGATCACGCGGAAAATCCTCAAATGGGAAGACAATGAAGGACAAGGCCCGAAGCCCTGAAACGGCGTTCGTTTTTGCGCTCCTCGCGGTGCTGACCTTGGCCGGCTGCGCCGACGAAGCGCGAACGGCATCGCCGACATTCGTGCTGCACGATCCGCCGGAAGAGCGCGTTTGCGCCGTGGATGCGGATTGCGCCGCCGTCTTTTTGCCCTGTAAAGGATGGCGGCCGGTGCGTCGCGATCGGTCCGAGGCATTGACGACTCGCTACGAGCAGGACAATCGCGAGGAAATGCGGCGCAGCGATTGCGCGAGTGCCGGGGATTCGCCCCCGCCGGCCGCGCTGTGCGACAAGGCGATGTGCGCGCTCGCCAAAGTCCCTGCGGGTTCCGGCGCTTAAGAGCCTGTTCAAAATCTGCTGCGGTGGTGTCGCCTCCCTTCTCCCCGAAAGCGGGAAACATGCCTTTTCCCTTCTCCCCGCAAGCGGTGCGTGCTCTCTCCCTTCTCCCCGCAAGCGGGGAACATGCCTTTTCCCTTCTCCCCGCAAGCGGGGAGAAGGTGGCGCAACGCGCCGGATGAGGGGCAGGCTTTACGCTTGATTCGCGTGCTTCCACCCGGGCGCATCAAGCCGTACGAGAAAGGCGCCCCTTACGGCCTTTGGCCACCCTCTCCCCGCACGGCGGGGAGAGGGATGATGGA
>JADZBF010000060.1 GCA_020852215.1 Lysobacter sp.
CGCGCTGTCGTACGGCTCGACGATGGCACTCGCGTACGTATTGGCGGGCGGCGCCGACGTGTTCGCGCCGCTCGCGCCCGACGCGCACGAGGGCCGACGCCCTTCCGCGCGCATCGCGAAGTATCTGCTGCCCTGGCTGGGGCTGTTCGTCGCGTCTATCGCGCTGATCGTGCTGTGGAATTGGCCGATCGAAGCCTTGGACCTGCTGCCGCCGAAGCGTTTTCCCATGCGCGAACATCCGTTCTGGTGAGCGATGGCACGGGCGCGTTCGACGCCTTGCGTCTCGCGATTCGCATCGCGATTCGCATCGCAATTCGTCTCGTGATTCGCAGATCTCGCATTCGGCGCCTTTGATACGATGGCCGCATGTCGAAAGAAGCCGTCGCCGCCAGCAAATTCATCAGTCTCGTGCTTCGCCATCGCCCGGAGGCGATCGGGCTGACGCTCGATGCGGAAGGTTGGGCCGAGATCGAGGACTTGATCGCGCTGTCGCGAAAGCACCATCCGCTCACCCGCGCACTCATAGACGAGGCGGTGGCGACCAACAACAAGCAACGCTTCGCGATCAGCGAAGACGGCCTGCGCATTCGCGCGCGGCAAGGGCATTCGATCGCGGTCGAACTCGGCCTGACGCCCGTCGCCCCGCCGGCACGGCTTTATCACGGTACCGCAGCGCGGTCGGTCGAAGCGATCCGCCGCGAAGGCTTGAGCAAACGGCAGCGGCAGCATGTGCACTTGTCGGTCGACGCCGCGACCGCGACCAACGTCGGCGCGCGTCACGGTAAACCCATCGTGCTGACGGTACGCACGGACGAAATGGCCGCCGCGGGGCATGCGTTTTTCCTGTCGGAGAATGGCGTGTGGCTGACCGATGCCGTGCCGCCGGATTTCATCGATTTTCCCGAGCGTTGACCCGCGCTGCGACCGAAACGCGCGGACATCGAATCGACTCAAACCGACTCGATCCGGATCGAATCCGACGGAAACATCGCGAATTGTTCGGGAATACGTTTTCAGCACGGGCCGCGCGCCTTGTTCTGGATACCCGGATCGCCGACAGTGCAGCGCACCGCGTGTTGTGCGAACCGCCTATTCGCGCGCGTTTTTCGCTGCATCGCACAA
The DNA here is from genome assembly GCA_020852215.1 of Lysobacter sp. GTDB lineage: Bacteria > Pseudomonadota > Gammaproteobacteria > Xanthomonadales > Xanthomonadaceae > Lysobacter_I. Next base: position 1,123 of record JADZBF010000060.1, read on the forward strand.
CCGCGATGCCGACGATTGACTCCGACCGGACTCGCCAGGAGGCCAGGATGCGTACCTTCTTCTCTCGATCGAACCGCGCGCTCACGACGCTCGCGGCCCTGTGCCTGACGTTGACCTTGGCCGCCTGCGATCCGCCGTGGCGCGCCGAGATCACCGCCGACGGCGCGAACGCCGAATTCGGGTCGGCGCAAGCCGTGCTGGATGCGTCCGCGAAGCATCCTCACGACGACGCGACCAGCGGCATCTGCGAGGCGACGGATCTCAGCACCGTGCTGGACCCCGTGCCGCCGTCGACGGGCACATCGCCGGTCAACGTACGTATCCATTACCGTCGCGACGACGCGCAGTACGGCGATTGGGGGTTGCATCTGTGGCAAGTGAACGATGCCGGTCAGTACATCGCCGACTATCCTGGCGTGAACTGGAACGCGCCGTTCGCGCGCACGGGCATCGATAGTTACGGTGCGTATTTCGATCTGCCCGCGACCGCGTTCGATAATCCCGCGGCGGCCGGTTTCGGTTTCATCGTGCATCCGCCGGGTCAAGGCGGCGACCCGGGCGGCGATCGCGTGTGGAAATTCGCCGACGGTGGCGAGTTCTGGCTGCGCTCCGGCGACAGCACGGTGTATCGCAGCAATCCGCTGACGACCACGCTCGATGTGCATACCGTGCGCGTGCATTACAAACGCTTCGACGGTGTATTCGACCAGTGGGGCCTGCATCTGTGGCCGAGCAGCGGCATCGACACCGCGCGTCTGCCGGGTTTGACGCTCGACCAATGGGACAATCCGGTGCCGTTGAACGCGATGCCTGCTTACGTCGCGCAAGGCGGGAACGACATCGTGTTCGATCTGCCGGTGTTGAACCCGACCGGCGATGCGAATCGTCGCGCGGTGGAGTTCATCGTGCATGGCCTGCCGAGCAATCCCAACGGCGGCGTGAACAACAAGGACGGTTGGAACGACAATATCCGCGCCGCGTATGGCGCGATGACCATCGTCAATGGCGTCGGCCACATTTGGTTGATCGGCGGCGATGCGCGCGTGTTCTACTCGACGCCGGACACGCGCCGCGTGTCGAGCACCGATGCGCGCGCGGTGTGGTTGACGCGCGACCGCATCCAATGGCCGCAAGTCGATAGCGCCGGTCGCTTCAAGCTCTACCACTCCGCCAGCGGTCAAATTCGCGTGCGTCGCGGCGCCGCTGTGGAAGGAGCGGACGGCGCGATCGCGCTCGATGTCGGCGGCGCCGTGCCGCCCGCAGCCGCCGAACGCTTCAAGTACGTCGGCGCGGGCGTGGTGCTGTCGGTACCGACCGCCGCCGCAGCGCAGTTGGACCAAGCGCTGCGCGCGCAGATGGTGTTGGTGCAGGAAGACAACGACGGCAATGCGCTCGGCGCGACCACAGCGCAGATCGCCGGCTTGCTGGACGATCGTTTCGCCGCCGCCGACACGGTGGACGACTTGGGCGTGTCGATTCGCCACGGCCGTACCGCGTTCAAGCTGTGGGCGCCCACCGCGCAGAAGGTCGCGCTCTGCGTCTACGGCCGCGGCGGTTTCCGCAGCGCGCAGCGCGAGATGCAGTTCGATGCGACGACCGGCGTGTGGAGCCTGCGTCAGCACGGCCGCCTCGACGGCTTGTACTACCGTTATGCCGTCGAGACTTTCGTGCGCGGCGTCGGTCGCGTGCGCAATCTCGTCACCGACCCGTATTCGATCGGGCTGGATGCGAATTCGCAGCGCAGCTATATCGCCGATCTCAACGCGCCGTGGCTGATGCCGCACGGCTGGCAGCACAGCGATCCGCCGCGCAGCGTGCGCGCGCAGGAAGATCTCTCGGTGTACGAACTGCACGTGCGCGATTTCTCGGCGAACGACGCCAGCGTCAGTCCGCGCAATCGCGGCAAGTACCTCGCCTTCGCCGAGTGGAACGCGAACGGCATGCGGCATCTGCGCGCGCTCGCCAACGCCGGTCTCACCGATGTGCATCTGTTGCCTGTGTTCGATATCGCCAGCGTGCCGGAAACCGGCTGCGTGTCGCCGACGATTCCCAACGCCGGTCCGGATTGGGCCGATCAACAAGCGGCGGTAGCCGCGACGCGCGGCGAAGATTGCTTCAATTGGGGCTACGATCCCTGGCATTTCACCGCGCCGGAAGGCAGCTATGCCAGCGATGCGAACGATGGCGCCGCGCGCATTCGCGAATTCCGCGCGATGGTGATGTCGCTGCATCGCACCGGTCTGCGCGTGGGCATGGATGTGGTCTACAACCACACCACCGCCTCGGGCCAGAACGATCGCTCGGTGCTCGACCGCGTGGTGCCGGGTTACTACCACCGTCTGAACGACGTCGGCGATATCGAACGTTCGACCTGCTGCGATAACACCGCCACCGAAAACGCGATGATGGGCAAGCTCATGATCGATTCGGTGAAAACCTGGGCGACGGAGTACAAGATCAGTTCGTTCCGCTTCGATCTGATGGGCCATCAACCGCGCGCGACCATGGAACGACTGCAAACCGAAGTGAACGCCGCCGCCGGTCGCCGCGTCGAACTGTTCGGCGAAGGCTGGAATTTCGGCGAAGTCGCCAACGGCGCGCGTTTCGTGCAGGCCTCGCAGTTGTCGCTGAACGGTTCGGGCATCGGTACCTTCAGCGACCGCGCGCGCGATCACGTGCGCGGCGGTTCCGGTTTCGACAGCGGCATCGCGCTGCGTCGCAATCAAGGCTACATCAACGGCATGCATTACGACGACAACGGCACCGGCGGCAACAAGAGCCGCAACGATCTGATGTGGTCGGCCGATGTGATCAAGGTCGGGCTCGCCGGTTCGGTGCGCGATTTCGTCATGACCACGCATTGGAACGCGACGCTGCGTCTGGATCAGATCGACTACGGCGGACAGCCCGCCGGTTATGTCGCCGATCCGCAGGAAGTGGTGAACTACGTCGAGAACCACGACACCTGGACGCTGTTCGACAACAACGCACTGAAACTTCCGGAGAGCACCAGCCGCGAAGATCGCGCGCGGGTGCAGATGCTGGGCGCGGCGATCAACGCCTTCAGCCAGGGCGTCGCGTATTGGCACGCGGGCGTGGACACGCTGCGCAGCAAATCGCTGGACCGCAACAGCTACGACAGCGGCGATTGGTTCAATCGCATCGATTGGCGTTATGTCGACAACGGTTTCGCCGCCGGCCTGCCGCTCGAAGGCGAGAACGGCAGCAATTGGTCGACGATGGCGCCGCTGTTGCGTAACGCGGACATCAAACCGACCGCGACCGAAATCCGTTGGACCCGCGATGCGTTCCGCGATCTGCTGAAAATCCGCGCCAGCTCGCGGCTGTTCCGCTTGCGCACCAGCGACGAGATCAAGCAACGCTTGAGCTTCCGCAACACCGGCAGCGATCAAGTGGCGACGGTGTTGGTCGGTCATCTCGACGGCAACGGCTACGCCGGCGCGAACTACGACGACGTGCTGTATTTCGTCAACGTCGACAAGACCGCGCAAACGCTGACGCTGCCGACGGAAGCCGGCAAATCCTATCGCTTGCATCCGGTCCATCGCGCCCACGACGCCGCCGACCGCCGCGCCGCCGCTGCCACTTACGACACCGCCACCGGCCGCTTCGTCCTGCCGCCGCGCACGGCGGTGGTGTTCGTGGTGAGGTAAGCCGGACGCGACCGCTCTCCTCGCACGGGGAGAGCGGCTTCGCTCGTCGGCACATGTTGGGCGCTTCTGGCCGCGACCGGCGAAGGCGTCGGGCGCGATCGCACCCCTCGATACGATCGAGAGACGAGCAAACGCGACAGGTGGACTCGTAGGGTGGCGGTGAGCGCAGCGAACCCCACCATGACCTCGCGATACGCCCAATCCCGCGATGCTTCCAAACCGCCGCACACCGTCGGCCGCCGATCAAGGGCGGCCGATGTCGTTTTGGGCTTGTCGCGTCTGGCGGCGTGCGATGGTGGGGTTCGCTGCGCTCACCGCCACCCTACGGTTCGAACCGCTCGCTCGTGTCCATGCGCACGTTGCGCAGCGACGCGGTGCGCAGGTGCGCGGCGTAACGGGGCTCGGCGAAATAGCCGATCAGGATGCTGCGACGACGCGCGCCGCTACGATTGACGCTGGCGGCATGCAGCAGGTCGGCGTCGAACACCAGGATATCGCCCGCGCTGCCCGTCAGTTGAATCGCGCGGGATTCGTCGGCGAGATCGAACGGCGGCGCGTCGGGCGCGGGGCGATGCGTGCCGGGCACCAGTCGCGTGGCGCCGTTGTCGGGGCCGTAGTCGTCGAAGAACGCCAGCGCATTGACCGTGTCGCCGGGGCGCTCGTCCGAAAGATCGCGATGCAGCCCTTGATGCCCACCACCGGGCAGCGGTTCGCGGCCTTCCACTTGCGCATGGAAGAAGCGTTCGCCGATCAGCGCGCCCGCTGTCGCCAACAACATCGGCAAACGACACACGGCCCGCACCGTCGGGTCGAGATCCAACAACGAATGCCGCCAATCCGCGCCGCGCGGTACCGCCCACTGCTCGGTCGGCGTCACGTTCGCGTCGAAGGCATCGCGAAGCGTGTCCAGCCAGTCGGCCGGAATCGCTCGACGAAGCACGACATAGCCGTCGCGATGGAGGCGTTCGCGGTCGATCGCGAGGCTGCCGGGCGTCTTGGCGTCGGTCATGTTCGGACTGGGCGATGTCGTCAGGGCGCGACTCGGTACAGCGCGTAGTCGCGATCGCGATACAACTGCGGAAGCGACAACGGTGGAGCCCCGGCTTCGCGGACGATATGCGTCGCGCCGTACTCGCGCGCGACCGCGGCGATCTCGTCGGTCGGCATGCGTTGGAAGTCGAGATTCACGCGCTCGAGCATCTGCGGATGATCGGCGGGGGCCACCGTCGCCGGCAATTCGAAGGCGCGGTGCATGTAGTCCGCCCATTGCATTTGGAACGCATCGTCGAAGGTGCCTTCGCCTCCGTCCTTCCACGAACCGACGATGCGGCGTCGACCGAAATAGCGGAACGAGGCCACGGGTTGGAACAGGTAGGGCGGCACCATGACGACGGCGTCGGCCGGCAAGTGTGCGTCCGCCCAGCGCATCATCGGATACCCGGAAAGATGCGTACCGTCGTAGCTCCAGTGCGATGCGGGGCCGTCCGCCTTGGCGATGACGACCGCTACGGCTGCGACCACGAGCGCCGAGATGCCCACGGCGACCGCGAGCCGCGGCGCGGGGCGAGGATTGGGCGCAGTGGCGTCGTCAGACTTGCTCGATCGCATTGCGATCGTCATCAACACGCCCACGAACATGACGGCGAGGATCGCGTACGCCGCGAAGGCGAATTGCGGAGTCCCCGGAAGGCCGACGATGGCGCAAATCAACGTGCTCAGGATATAGGTCAACGCGGGCAATAGCGCGGCGACGCCGAACAGCTTCGATCTTCGAAAGCACGCGTAGACGAACCAGACGACGGACAGCAGCGCGAGGTAATCGAGCATCCGTCCAGCCTGAAACAAATGCAGTTGGATCGTGTGCGGCGAGCGCAGAACATTGTTGCCGACCGCTCCGACCGCGAACAGCACCCAGATCCCGGCGAGAAGACCCGCGAGCATCCGGCCCGCGCCTTTCCACGGCGAGCACAGTATCGCCATGAGGACCGCCAGCGTGCCCCATAGCGCTTGCATGATCACCACGAATGGCGTGTCGAAATGATGGAAGGGATACTGCAGCTTGACCGCATCGATCCATGCCGCCGGTGCGGGCGTGGGGATGCTCGAACCGCCGGCCGCGATCATCATGATCAGCAGCGGCGAGGCGGCCAGCAGAAACACGATCGGCCCCAGCGCCAGCGCACGCAGACGCTCGCGGCCGCAGAAGGCGCACGCCATCCAAAGGAGCGCGGCGACATGCGCCGCCGTCGTCGCATGGAACAGGAACACCAGACCGGTCAGAGCGAACGCCAGCAGCGACTGGCCGCGCACGCAAAGCGCGAGCGCGATCAACAGCGGCCCGAGGCTCAAGACCCGCGGAAGGAAGAGAGGATCGAAATTGGTCAGCCCGCCCGCGACGATCCGCGGCACCACCGCCGCCAGCGCGAGCGCCAGCGCGAAGCCCCAGTTCGCGCCCCGACCCGGCCACAAACTGCGGCCCAGCATCCGCAGTCCGAACAGCATCGCGAACGTCGAGAGCAGATAGGCACCGAAATAGACCGTCTCGATCGGCATGACGCTCGACAGCCAAGCCATCGCAGTAAAGAACACCGACGGATGCTTCGCTGCCATCGCCAACATCGGATCGCCGGGCAGGAATCCGGGATCGCGGGCTCGCTCGATGAAGGCCAGGTGGATCGCATGGTCGTCCACGCCGAAGCTGTAGCCCCAGAGCAGGACGAGAAGCGCGGTCATCGCGGCGACGATCGCAAACTCGGTGACGAGAGCCGCGCCGCGACCCGGCGCACCGCCTCCTACGATTGGCCGGCCTTCGGCCGTTACGACGCTCTCAATCATCCCCGCCCCCGATCCATTGGCTTCCATCCGATGAAGTCGGACGTAGGACGAGCGTCCGACATCCGTCCCCCAACGACTGCGACGATCGCTGGTGTTGCGCTCCGGCTCAAACTCCCCATGAATTCGGGCCGACCGGAAGGTTCGATGCCCGAATCGATTCGCATGCTAGCGATAAAGCCCAGGTCCGGCAACAAAGAGGGCGCAGCGCGCAATCAAGCGCGAAATCGAAAGAATCGCTGGTGTCCGCGAGACGTACATCGAGCGGGCCGCCACGACGAGAATGTCCCAAAGCCATCGAGAGCGCACGAGCAAACGCGCAGCGGCTAGCAGCTTACGTACCGTTTTTGACAACGCGTGTCGCGACGCACCGGAGCCCACAACGCGTTCTCGCAATAGGGGCTTGAATCGCCAAGGCCGGAACAACGAAAAACGGCAGGGCGAACCCTGCCGTTTCGTCGCGACGTTGCGATGGATGAACCATCGCAACGTTGGTTCAGGCGTTGACGGTCTTCGGCAGGATCACTTGATCGATGCCATGAATCACGCCGTTGCTCGAGGCGATATCGCCGTCGGTAACGCGCGCGCCGTCGATGCTGAACTTACCGTCGGTCATCTTGATCGCCGCGGATTGACCGTTGACGGTCTTGGCGGCTTCCCATTTGCCCATGTCGGCCACGCTCTTGCGTCCGGACAGGACGTGATACTTCAGGATCGACGATAGCTCACCCTTGTTTTCGGGCTTCATGAGCGTATCGAGTTTGCCCGGCGGCAATTTCGCGAACGCCGCGTCGGTCGGCGCGAACACGGTGAACGGACCGATCCCGCACAGTGTGTCGGTCAAACCGGCTTGTTCGACCGCTTTGGCGAACGTACCGAAGGAGCCTTTTGCGGCGGCGGTATCGAGCAGGTTCTTACCCTGCGCGGCGCCGGCGACGACGTTCGGTGCGGCTTGGGCGACCTTGGAGGCATCTTTGCCGGAGACGGTGCTTTGGGTGGTATTCGGAGTATTCATGAGTGTTCTCGATGAGGCGATCGACGCGCTTCGCGGTGTGCGAATCGCGCGAATCGAAGGCGGCATGGCCGCGATATCCGTCGTGGACGGAGAGTAATGCCCGGTGCGGAGAGTGAATGGAAGTGCGGCGCGTCCGAGGCGACGCTGCGGAAGTGCATCGCAGCGTCGGTGAAGCATGCGCTTTTTATTGTTAGCGCAATGTAAACGCGTTCGCATCGCAGCGAACGCGAATCGTAGCGGTCTTCTCTATCGAGATGGCGTGCGAGTTCTGTGCGCTGTCGCGCTTACGTCGAAATACCGAGAAAAACGATCATTTCGAGTGTCGATGCCGAGAGAGATTTCGATGGTCTTCAGCGCACGATGCCCTGCACGCGATCGCTTTCCTGCTGCATCAAGACGCGAAAGCGTTGCGCGCGTTCGGGGTCGAATTTCGGATTCGGTTGCCCGAGGATGACATCGCCGCCGACCAGCGGCGTCCAATAACCTTCGCATTCCAACCATTGCGGCTGGCTCATGCCGTTTTCCGCGAGCACCAGCATGTAGTGGATCTTGTTGCCGAGCGGGTCTTTGCGATGCGCCATTTCGGCGTGAATCTTCGCGTAGGTTTCCAGCGAGCAGGGCTCGGCACCGCCGCGCGCTTTGGCTTGCGCCGCTTGATACAACGGCATGAACGCGAGCGCGGTTTTGCCCATGTCGGACGGGTCGCTCATTTTCGCGGTCCAGCCGGCTTTCGAGGCCCGCCAATCGTCGGCGCTCACTCCATGTTCGGCGGCGATCGCGAGTTCCTTGGCTTCGTCGCCGCCGGTATGGGCCATCAGCGCGCAAAGGTCGGCATAAAGTTCGAGCGGAATCATGATCGTGTCCCCGTGAGATGGTCGATACGGTCCGCCCTGGCGAGCCGACCCAAAGACATTACGCGCCGAGCGCGGAAAAGCGGACAGCGAGCGACGTCCGTCGATGTGCGCGTGTACGTCGACCGCTTGCGCTCCGCCCTTGCGGACGGAGCGCCTAGATCGACGTCGCTTACACGCCGGGAACGCGCCGCAGCGTGTATTGCTTTCCGTTCACCTTCTTCGGCACGTTGCCTGCACCGAGATATTTGCTGGCGTCGTTGATCACCACGCCCCGAACGCGACCATCGCCGTAACGTCCGCCCGTCGGAGTGGCCTCCAAGACCGAGGCCATACCGTTGCTGTCGCCATCGCCCAAATAGATCGCCACGTGGCCATCGGTGACGATCAAGTCGCCGGGGCGAAGTTGCGATGGTTGGATCGACGCGAACGAATTCTTCATCGACGAAGAGGTCGGATAGCCGCCGAGTTCGATCCCGGCTCGACGATACATGCCGATCACCAGACCGGAACAATCGAAACCGTAGGTATACAGCGGCGAGAGATAACTGCTTTGCCCCGATTGCTGGTGCCAATTGCCGTCGCCGGTCGTGCTGCCGTCGCGACCGTAACCATTGCCGCCGACGTACGGCGCATCCAGGTGCGATAAACCGTAGCGCAACGCGTTATCGACTCTGGGGATGCCGGTGTAGCGCACCAAACAATGGTTCATGTACCAAGGGATCTGCGACGCGTAAAGCTGATAGATGGCGCTGCCGTTGAGCCGAAATTGATAAAGGTCGTTGAGCGCCATCGAAAGATTGACCTGCGCGCCCATCACCCAAGCGCCTGGCGTAGCGGTCATGTTGTTGGCGAAAATCGCGCCCGCGGTGCCGGGTCGATAGACCTCGGTGCGCGCATATTGGGTGACGGCGGTATCGTTGACGATGGCGTTGTTGAGTTGATAGACGCCGCCGTAGTAGTTGGTGGGGTCGATCTTTTGCCAACAGACCACCATCGCCGGCTTGGTGTGGGCCGTGGTCCAGTCGGCCGATGCGGGCTTGGGCAGCAGTGCGGCGCCGATGGCCAACACCGTCGCGAACAGGCTTGCGGAAGGACGGAAGTTCATCATGCATTCTCCATATGTCGATGACTCAACGGGCGAACGATGTCGCCATGTACGGCGCCATCCGCGTATTCAACGCGTACGGGCCGATCGTTGCGGTCGCGTCCCCTTCGCCTCTCCCTCTGCGCGTTCGCGCGACGGCGCCGTCGCGCGCCATCGCGATCGCGCGCAAGATCGGCGCGCGCCGTCCGCCCCTCCCCGGCGGAGACGCGCTTACTCTGCGCGTTTCGGGTGCGCCGCGCAATCGCCGCGGACACGTTCGCGCATAGCGCTGCGGATCGAGGTAACAAGAACGCTTGGGGAATGCTGCCCTACCGTTCGCGATCCGCGCGTGGCATCGCTATGCGGCAATCGCGCAAAAGGGAATCGTGCGAAGCGGGCGAATGCTCGACTGCGTCGTCCGTATCCGATCCTCTCATTACATCGACAGCACCGCCTGCAGCGGCGCATCGCTCTGCCACCGTGCTCGGCCGCCCAACGCCGTCAATTCGATCAACACCGCCGCGCCGACGATGTCCGCCTCGGCGCGTTCGGCCAGCGTGCGCGCGGCTTTCAGCGTGCCGCCGGTGGCCAGCACGTCATCGACCAGCAGCACGCGTGCGCCGATCGGTAACGCGTCGGCCTGCAGTTCCAACGTGTCGTGGCCGTATTCCAGCGCGTAGCGTTGCGACAGCGTGCGTCCCGGCAGCTTGCCGGGTTTGCGTATCGGCACGAACCCCGCGCCCAACGCGCGCGCCAGCGGCGCGCCGAAGATGAAGCCGCGCGCCTCGATCGCCAGCACCGCGTCGATCGGCGTCTCGCGCCAGGGCGCGGCTAACGCCTCCAAGACCGCATCGAAGGCGGCGGCGTCCGCCAACACCGGCGTGATGTCTTTGAACACGATGCCTGGCCGCGGGAAATCGGCGACATCGCGAATCAGACGGGTCCAAGACGGCATGCGGGCGCTCCGGGTCGAAAGCGGCATGATGCCGCAGACGCCGCGCGTGCGCCGCATCCCGGTACGCGGGTATGCGCTGTGGCATCATCACGGCGGCCGCTGAAAGGGAGCGCTGCGTCCGTCCGTTCGTGGAGCCTCGTCATGTCCTCTCGTGCTTCGTTCTCGTTCGCTCCGCGTCTCGCCAGCGCGTTGTGCTTCGCGCTCGCGTTGATGCCCAGCCTCGCGCAAGCGCGCGTCTGGACCGTCGGCCCGGCCGGCCGCGACTACACGCAGTTGTCGGCCTTGTTCGACGCCAACGATCTCGCGCCCGGCGATATCGTCGAAGTGGACGGCAACGCCAGCTACAACAGCGCGAAGATGGGCGACGACGATGGCGGTACGCCCGCCGCGCCGGTCACGGTGCGATGGAAGCGCGTCGCGGGTGCGACCCGGCCGGTGCTGCAGGGCGGCACGCACACGTTCAAGTTCGAACAATCGAATCATGTGGTGTTCGAGGGCTTCGAGGTCCGCGGCGGCACCAGCACCTGCCTGTTCAGCGAAGCGAACGACGTGACCGTGCGCGATGTCGTCGTGCACGCCTGCCCAAGCCACGGCATTCTGGGCGCGGACCAGAATTCCGGCTCGTTCACGCTGGAATACAGCGAAATCCACGACAGCGGCGCCGGCACCACGCGGCACGCGATCTACATGCAATCGGACGAAATCGCCTTTCCGGGTTCGGTGTTCCGCATGCGCTTCAACTACGTGCACAGCGGCAACGGCGGCAATCTGCTGAAAGTGCGTCACGAGCGCAGCGAGATCCACTCCAACTGGTTCGAGGGCGCGATCTATCAGGAAATGGAATTGATCGGCCCCGATTGCGAAACGCAGCAGGCCGGTTGGACGCGCGCGACCAAACGCGAGGACGTGGAGCTGTTGAACAACGTCATCGTCCACACCTCCGCCTCGTGGCCGAACGCCATTCGCGTCGGCGGCGATCTGAACGGCGCCAGCGACGGCCGCTTGCGCATGGTCGGCAATACCATCGTCTTCGATCGCCCCGGCAACGCCACCGCTGTGTACGTGCAGCTCGGCATGGGCAGCGTGGAGATGCACAACAATGCGATTTACCAAACCGGCGGCGGCGCGCCCGCGATCCTGCGCGAAAACCTCACGCCCGACACGCCGTTCTGCGCGCCGTTCGTGACCGCACCGTGGAGCGGCGCGCGCAGCGTGTTCGGTACGCGCAATTGGGTGCAGAGCGCGGCGACATTCGTGCCGCCGGAATGGACCGGCACCGTGGTCGGCAGCGATCCGGGCTTCCGCGATATCGCCGCGCGCGATCTTCGACCGCTCGCGTCGAGCCCCTTGCGCAATGCGGGCATCAATCGTCCGCCGTCGCCAGCCGCGTTCCCGATGCCGTGGTCGCTGCCGGTCGTCACCTTCGACCCGCCGCTGCGCGCGAAAATGACCGTCGCCGACGAAACCCCGCGCATTCCGCAGGGTTTCTTCACCGTCGATATCGGCGCGTTGGAAGAGGTGAGCGCCGACACGCTGATCGGGCCGTTCCTGCTGCCCGGGTCGATGCCGCGCGTGCGGCCGCGACCGGCGGCGACAAATGTCAGCGCGCCGTCGACGAGCGCGCCACCAACGAGCGCGCCCGCGCCACAGCCCGCGGCGACGCCTGCGCGCGCGATCCCGCGGCGTTGCGTGCGCGGCGGTTGTCTGCGCCGCGGGAACGCGGACCGTTGACGCGCGCGCACGATCTCGGGA
>JADZBF010000061.1 GCA_020852215.1 Lysobacter sp.
ATGCTCGGCCAGTTGCGTCGCCGCGATCCGCACATCGCCGGTGTGCTCGGCGTCGGCATGCAGCAGGATCACGAATTCGTCGCCGCCGAAACGCGCGAGTTGCGCGGCGCCGCCGGCGAGCCTGTCGACCGCTTCGCGAATGCGGTTCGCGCACTGCACCAAAACTTCGTCGCCGACATCGTGGCCCAAGGTGTCGTTGACGCGTTTGAAATCGTCGATGTCGGCGAACAGCAGCGCCAATTGCCGACCGACGCCGCGCAGCTCCATCAAGCGATGATCCAGCGCTTCGCGGAAGGCGAGACGATTGGACAGGCCGGTCAGCGCATCGGTGTAGGCCATGCGCCGCATATCGCGATCGTGCCGCACGATGCTGTCGGACATGCGCGAGAACGCGTCGATCAAGGTGCCGACTTCGTCGGCGCGACCGGGCGCCGGCAATCGCGTGGCGAAATTGCCCGATTCGATCTCGCTGGCGGCCGTCGAAAGTTGCCGGATCGGCCGCACCAACGTCCGCTGCAATACGATACCGACGATCACGAATAATCCGAGCAACGAAAGCAGCAACAGCGCGATCCAGGTCAGATAGCGACTGCCGATCTCGCCGAGCATCCGCCCCATCTGTTGCCCGATATGCGTTTCCTCGGCGCGGATCTTCGAGAGCGAATACCCCACGCGCACGCCGCCGAGGCGCTGATCGCCGAGTTTGATCGGCATCGAAACGTCGAGCGCGCCGCTGTGCGTGAGTACCAACACGTCGTCGGCTTTCACGATGCGCGCCGCGAGCGGGTCGCGCATCGCTTGACCGTAGCTGGGAATATCGCCCGACCCGTCGTGGATGATGTCGCCTTTGCCGTTGTAGACCAGGACATAGCTGACGCCGGGTTGATGCAGGATGCTGCGCGTGGTGTTGCCGATAGCATCCAGATCGAAGTAGTACAGCGGATTGGCGAGCAATTCCGCCGCCTGCGTCACTTGAGCCTCGCCGCGGTCGCGCAAACGTTCGTGAACCAAGGTGCGCATCGCGTCCTGGTTCAGGCGCAGCACCTCGGTCTGCATGGTGTTCTGGCGCTGCCACATCACCGTCACCACCGCGACCACCACGATCATGGCCAGACTGATCACCGCGATGAAGCGCGCTTGCAGGCCGTAGAGAACGTTCATTCCACTTCCTGCCTCACGCGTACCACGCCTTCGCGCAGACGCTCCAGGCCTTGCCGGGTCGGCGCGTCCAGCGGCAGAAAGCGCGTGGTGCGGAAAAAGTATTTGAGCGGTTCGCGCGCCTGCGGGTCGTTCGCCGCCTGCATCAAGACCTCAGCCAGACGTTCGCGAACGCGCGGCTCCAGGTCGCCACGCACCATCTCCAACGCGCGCGGAATCGGCTCGCTGGTGTGGATCACCAGCAGGTCGCGGCGATAGCTTGGCGGCAAGCGCACCGGGTCGTTCCAATCCAATTCGCTCATGGCGCCGGCATCGACCAGGCGCTTGTGCACCCAGGCGCCGATATTGAGTTCCGAGCGCGCGAACACGTAGCCGACATCGTCGCCCGACGGCCGGTCCATCGGCGAGAGCAACAGGCTCAAGGACAGATCGCGCCGCAACAGTTCGATCGTGGGCACGAAATAGGCGCTGGTCGACGCGGTGCTCTGAAAGGCGATGCTGCGGCCCCGCAACTGACCGAGATCGCCAATGCCGCTGTCGCGCCGGGCGAAGATCACGCTGCGGTACTGACTGACGCCGTTGCGCTCGGTCAACAGCAGCGGCTGCGCGCGCGCGCGTTCCTGCAACTGCATCGCGGTGGCCGCGGTTTCGGTCACCCAATCGACTTGGCCGCGACGCAGATAACTGGCCATCTGCTGCGCGTCTTTGGCCATCAACACCTTGCCCTCGCGAATGCCCACATCGCGCATCCGCGGCACCACATAGTCCAATAAGCGTTTGAGCGGTTCGTAATGCGATTTCGGATCGTCGCTGATGCGCCCCAGCACCAGAACCCCGCTATGGTCCTGCGCCTGCGCTGCGGAGATTCCGCCCACGAACGCGGCGCAAATCAACACAAGAAAAGCCCGCACGAAAGCGAACTGCGCGCGCGCCGCCGAAGTTGAAGCTGACGTCATCGAACCTGAAGTCATCGAACCCGACGTCGCGCCCGTCCGCATCGATCGATCGAACGCGGTCATCCGCGCCTCCCGTCGGTCTCAACTATCTCGTGCCGCCGCCAAGCGGGCCATGCGCTGAGCATCGGCCAAGACCCCGCGCAGCAAACGGAGATCTCGCGCGTCGAGATCGGCGCGCAGGAAGATCCGGCGCAGTTTGCGCATCGCGGTTTCGGGGGTTCGCCCCTTGTGGAAATCGATCGCATCCAGAGTGTCCGCTAATTGCGAAAAGAAGCCTTCGAGTTCGGCATGGGTCGCGGGCGGCTCGCTCCGAGCCTCGCCCTCCGACGGCGAGAACGCCGCGGGAAGGGCGTCCGATGCCGAATCCATGGAGAAAGCCACACGCAATTCGTATGCCAACACCTGTACGGCCGCCGCCAGATTCAGCGAGCTGTACTCGGGATTGGCCGGGATATGCACGGCCGCATGGCATAACTGCAGCTCGTCGTTGTCCAGGCCGGTCCGCTCCCGGCCAAAGACCAGGGCCACCTCCGCGCCCTCGGTCGCCACCGCTACCGCCCGCTGCGCCGCGTCGCGAGGCGCCAGTTCGTCCAGCGCGATGCGCCGGGACCGTGCCGTACACCCTAGGACGAGACGGCAATCGGCCACGGCTTCGGCCAATGTGTCGCAATGGGTCGCCGTCGCCAGCAGATCGTCCGCGCCGGCCGCCATCGCCGTCGCATCCGCGTGCGGGAAGCGCTCGG
>JADZBF010000062.1 GCA_020852215.1 Lysobacter sp.
TCGTGTTCAACGACATCGTGCTGTTCGGCAACGAAACCCGCACGATCGCGTTCGCGAATCGCCCGCTCGACCTCGGCTACACCGCGATCGCCACCTGGGCGCTGACGTATTGGTACGGCGCGCCGACCTCGGCGTTGTCGCTGCGTCGCGCCTTGGCGGAACGCTGCTTGACGCTCTCGCCGGAAGCGATGGCGATGTGGCGACTCTCCGCCGACAACTGCCTGGTCTACGGCGCGAGCCTGCTGGGCGGGCGCAAATACTTTTTGCCCACCGCCACCGTCGGCTATCGCATCCACGGCAAGAACGGCTGGTGGTCGCAGCGCGGCCCCGTCGAAACCTATCGCAACCGCCTGCGTTCGCGCGGCTTGATCGGCGAATATGCGCGGATGGCCGGCTTCGACGAGCCGTGTCTGGAGTTGGCCAAGCTCGAATACAAAACAAAACCCGCGCCGGACTGGGCCGAAACCAAGCGCTACGCGCGCCTGTGCATGCGCGGCGACGCACCGTTATGGAAACGCGTCGAGCGCGCGCTCAGCGTGCTGGGCGGCCGCAAGCGGGCGCGTTGACAGCCATGCGTGTTGACGGCCTGACGTCGACGACAGCAAGCCGATCGCGACCCGCGTGAAGATTCTCTACACCAATTTTCACGACGGCGACGGCGGCGGCCACACCACGTATCTGCTCGCGCTCGCGCGCGGGCTGCGCGCGCGGCACGAGATACATCTCGCGCTGCCGCCCAGCAGTCGCGCATATCGCGAAACGCAGGCGATCGGCGGCGTGCGTGCGCATGCGCAGCCGTTTCCCAACGGTTTGAAGCAATGGGCCGCGCAGCGCGCGGCGCGGAAGACGCTCCGCGCATTGCTCGAACGCGAGCGTTTCGACATCGTCCATGTCAACGGTTCGGCCGATCATCGTCTGGTCCTGTCGGCGTTGCGCGGCCTGAACCCGCGGCCGAAACTGGTGTGGACCAAGCACAATTCCAAACCGGTCGGCGGCCTCGGCCACTGGTGGCGCGCGCGGCGCACCGATCTGGCGATCGCGGTCAGCGACGCGACGCGACGCGAATTGCTCGACACGCCTTACGCGCGCTGCACGCCGGTCACGGTGCGCAACGGCATCGATACCGCGCGCTTCGCGCCCTGGGGCGAAGAACGCGACGGGGAATTGGACAGCGTGCGTTGGCGATTGGCTGGCGATGTGGCGCTGCTGCTCGGCAGCAACGCCGGCACCGCCGATTACAAAGGCTGGATGGATCTGGTCGAAGCGTTGGCGACGCTTCCGGACGCCGAACGCGCGAAGATCCATGTGTTGATGTGCGGAAAGCCGCCGAGCGAAACGCAACGCACGCGCATCGACGCGCTGGGGCTGGCGCCGCAGGTGCATTTCGCCGGCATGCTCGACGACGTGCGCCCCGCCATCGCCGCGATCGATGCGGGCTTCGTGCTGTCGTACGCGGTGGAAACCATTTCCTTCGCCTGCCGCGAAATGATGGCGATGGGCAAACCCGTGCTGGTCAGCGACTACGCCGGTTTGCCGGAAAATATCGATCCCGGCGTCGACGGCTGGATCGTGAAGACCCGCGACATCGCCGCGATCGCGCAGGCGCTGCACACGATTCTCGAACGCTCCGCATCGTTGCCGTCGATGGGCGAGGCCGCGCGCGCGAAGGCCGTGCGCGAATTCGACCTCTCGCAGTTCGTCGAGGGCACCGAAGCGGCCTATCGCAGCGTGCTTTCGCCGAGTTGATTCGATCGAACGCCCCCGTAGAGCGGAGCGCAGCTCCGCTGCACAAACCAATCCCGTAAAGCGGAGCGAAGCTCCGCTACCGAGATCAATCTCGTAGAGCGGAGCGAAGCTCCGCTGCACCTGTCTTCGGGGCGATTTCAGCGGAGCTTCGCTCCGCTCTACTTACCCTTCTTTTCCTTCTTTTCCGCGCGCTTTTCCTTCAGCGTCTTTTCCGGTTTCTTTTTTTCCTGCTTCTTCTGATCCATGCCTTTGGCCATGGTGGACTCCGTGTTGGTGTGCGGTCGGGCGCCCAGCCTACTGTGCCCGCGAGCGGGCGGCAAACCATTGCGCTTCGATCATCGATCCTGGCCCTCGCGCGGTCGGCAACCTCCCGCGCTCCTTCGGCGCCCGCATGCCGGGCGCGACGCCGTCACGGCCATGCGGACCGGCGTCCGCGCTAATCGTCCTGCCCGTCCGCCTCGTTCTGCGTCTTCGTGCCCTGCGGTACGCAGGCGGGATCGGGCACGGCCGCGGCGGGCACCAGCCACCAGCGGCGGCGATTCGCGAATCCGGCGAATTCGGCGCGTTCGCGCGCCACGCATTGCGACAGTGCGGGTTCCTGCACCAACAGCCAGCGCTTCGCGGGCGCCTGCGCTTGCCAGCGCATGCCGGCGGCCATTTGATCGGGCCACAGCACGTTGAAACCGAAATCCTTCGCGGGTCGGTCGGCCATCAGCAGGTTCTGTTCTTTCCAGGCGACGAGGCCGAGCTCGGCGTCCGGGCCGATGCGCTGGCCGACGTGGGTCATCAAGCCGCGCGCGGAGGTGGAATCGTTGAGCAGTGGATAACCGATCAGACTGAACAACACCCAGGTGCCGCCCAACATCCAGATCAAGCCATGAACGCCGCGACGCACGCGATGCCACGCCAATGCGCCGAGGCCCCAGGCACCGATGGCGAGCAACAAACCGGCCGCGGCGCGACCGCCGTCGGTGAAACCGCGCTCCATCACGAATTTGGTTTCGAATTTCGGCTCGCCGAACCACATCGCCGCGCCCGCGACGAAGAACACCACCGCCAACGCGAGCCCGACCACGAACGCGATGCGTCGCGGCCACAGTTTGCGCACGATGCCCGGCAACAACGGCGCCAGCGCGAGGCACGCCATCGGCAGCGCGGGCAGGATGTACACATCGCGTTTGCCGCCGGGGATCGAAAAGAACAGCACCACCAACGCCCACCACGCCAGCGGCAGCAGATAGCGCGCGTCGCGACGCTGCAGACGCCGATGCCAGGCGGGAATCGCCCACGGCAACGCGAACATCGCCGGCCACCACATCGAGGCCATCACGCCGAAGTGGTACCACCACGGTTGCGCGTGATCCCAGGATTTCGAGTAACGCCCGGCGGTTTGCCTGAACAGAATATCGTTGAGATACGCGCGATATTCCGGCTCGTTTTGCGACAGCGCCGTCGTCACCATCGGCACCAGCCACAGTGCGGCGGCCGCGGCGAAAAACAGCGGCCCGCACCAGAAGCGCCAGTTCTTCGCGTGCAAGTGGGCGCCGCGCCAACCGGCCAACGCGGCGAACACGGCGGGCGCGATCATCACCAGCGCCAACACGCCGACGCCTTTGGTGATGGTGCCCAAACCGGCGGCGAACCAACCGAGCCACCACATGCGCCAATCCGGGCCTTTCAGCAGATGCCGCAACAGGCCGTAGTTGGCGAGCGTGATCCAGAAAATCACCAGCGGATCGATCTGCGCTTTCTTGGTCTGGTACGTGAAATGCACCACGAACAACAGCGCCCAGGCCGCATACAAGCCGACGCGACGCGTCCACAGCCGGCGGCCCAGGTCGTACACGCACCACAATGTGCCCAGCGCGGCGAGCAGCGACGGCAGCAGGAACGCGATGCGCCATTCGCCGAACAATGTGTAAAGCGCCGCCTGCCACCACATCAGCATCGGCGGCTTGTCCGAATACAGTTCCGAGCCGCGATGCGGGAACAGCCAGTCGCCGCTCTCGACCATCTGCTTCGCGACCAGGGCGAAGCGCGGCTCGTCCGACGGCCACGGGTCGCGCAGCCCCAAACCGGCGCCCAGCACCAACAGCGCGGTGAACGCGAGCAGCCAGAATTCGCGGGACGGACGTGTTTTCAAGAAGCGGATCGTCGACA
>JADZBF010000063.1 GCA_020852215.1 Lysobacter sp.
CCTGCTGCGACCGGGCTTGCAGCGCGGCGTGGCCGTGTGCTGGGGCGGGCATTCGATCGGGCATGCCGACTCCGAGTACTGCAAGGAAGTCGGCTACCAGCTCGGCCTGCGCGGGCTCGACGTCTGCACCGGCTGCGGGCCGGGCGCGATGAAGGGGCCGATGAAGGGCGCGGCGATCGCGCACGCCAAGCAGCGCCTCGCCGACGCGCGCTACATCGGGATCACGGAGCCCGGCATCATCGCGGCCGAGGCGCCGAATCCGATCGTGAGCGATCTCGTGATCATGCCGGACATCGAGAAGCGCCTCGAAGCCTTCGTGCGCATGGGTCACGGCATCATCGTGTTTCCGGGCGGTGTGGGCACGGCGGAAGAGATCCTGTATTTGCTCGGCATTCTGCTGCGCGAGGAAAACGCGAAACTGCCGTTCCCCTTCATTCTCACCGGCCCGACCAGCGCCGCGCCGTATTTCGAACAGATCGACAAGTTCATCCGTCTGACGCTCGGCGACGACGCGGCCTCGCGTTACGAAATCATCGTCGCCGACCCGGACAAGGTCGCCAAGCGCATGGCCGCCGGCATCCGCAAAGTGCGCGAATACCGCATCGCCGAGAAAGACTCGTTCTTCTTCAATTGGTCGCTGGAAATTCCGCTCGCGTTCCAACAGCCCTTCATCCCGACCCACGAGGCGATGGCGGCGCTCGATCTTCATCACGGCCGTAAGCCGCACGAATTGGCGGCGGATCTGCGCCGCGCGTTTTCGGGCATTGTCGCAGGCAACGTGAAGGAAGACGGTTTGCGACGGATCGAAGCGCATGGCCCGTTCCGCATTTCCGGCGATCCGGCCATCATGCAGTCGCTCGACGCGTTGTTGCGCGCGTTCGTCGAGCAGCGGCGGATGAAGATTTCGGGCCAATATCGGCCCTGCTACGAAGTCGTGGCCTGATCGCGCGTCGATTTCGCCACTCCGCGCCGCGGCATGGCGGCCGCGCGCGGAGGATGCTCACCCGGGCATCGGCAAGCGGACGATGGCGGTGAACACGCCGTCCGCCGCGCGCGCCTCGATACCGCCGCGGCCCTCGGTGAACGCTTCGATTTGCGCGGCCGACGCCGGTAGGCCGACGTTGTGGCCGCGCGCGGTCGCGTCGCTATCGACCGGATAGGGGTTTTCGATCACGATCCGCACCTCGTCGTCGTCGGCGACGACGGCGATCGACACCTCGCCGCCGCCGGGGATGCGTTCGATGCCGTGCTTGATCGCGTTCTCCACCAGCGGTTGGATCGACAGCGTCGGCACGCGAACGTCCGGCAGCGTATCGGGCAGCGTCCATCGCATGCGCAGACGGTCGCGGAAACGCAGCGATTCGATTTCCAAATAACGGCGGATCAGCGCCAGTTCTTCTTCCAAAGGAATTTCGCGCGGGCCGCCCAGCGCGGCGCGGAATAGATCAGCCAGATCCAGCAGCAGGCGCTCGGCTTCGTCCGGCCGCAAATGCACCAAAGCGGCGCCGGTGTTGAGCGTGTTGAACAGAAAATGCGGGCGCACTCGCGCTTGCAACGCGCTGAGCTCGGCCTGCTTGGCGCGCACGGCGAGTTGGCGCGCGTTCCAATGGTTCTGGAAGGCCGCGAGTCCCAACCAACCCACCACCAACGCGATCCCCACACTGCGTAACAGGATGTCGCCGCGCTCGACCGACCATCCGCCGGACATGCCGACCGTCCACCAGAACAGATGCACCACCGCCAGCGCGACGAACACCAGCATGCCCAGAGCGACGTAGGCGACCGTCTGCGGCCGTCGCCGACGCAGTGTCCTACGCAGCACATACAGACCGCCCAGTGTGAGCAAGGCGATCCACTGCACCAGCAACGAGAGCAAGCCGAAGCGAACCCAGCGCCCCTGCGGCTCGTCGGACGCCAGCGTCAACACCGTGGCGAGGCCCTCGCCCGCGAGCAGCACCCAAATGATCACGCGCCCCTGCCAAAGGCTGTCGAGTGGCGTGTGCGGGAGGGGCGAAGAGGGCATGCGACGCTCGGGGCGGGGGGCCTCATCATGCCCTGCGGGGCGTCTTCGGGGCAGGGGGTGCCGCTTATGCGTCTGCGCCGGCCGCCCATCGGCCATGCGCTGGTGCCCATCCGACCCCCCGCCTATGCTGGCCGCCATCGATAAGGGAGCCGACATGCGATCTCATTACGAACGCTTCAGCGACCGCCGCTTCAGCGACTGCCGCCACAGCGACCGCCGCCGCCGTCACGGGCGGTATGCCGTCGCGAACCGCGCCGGCGGCTTCAGCCTCGTCGAACTGGTCGTCGTGCTGGTCGTGATGTCGATCCTGACCGCGATCGCCTTGCCGCAAATCACCGCCGTCGTGAACGCCAGCCGCATCACCGGCAACGCCAACGAAATCCTCGGCGGCCTGCAATTGGCCCGTGCCGAAGCCGTGCGCGCCAATCGCCGCGTGATTTTCTGTTCCAGCACCACTGGAGCGGCTTGCAACGGCGGCAGTCCCTGGCCGGGCTGGGCCGTGTTCAACGACCGCAACAACAACAATGCCCCCGATGCTGGCGAGCTGGTCCGCTTCGGCAACATCGAGGCGCCGATGCTGGCGGTCTCCACCAATCTGCCGAACAACCGCGTGATCTTCCGCTCCGACGGTTTGGCCTATCGGAACAACACCAACGACCTCCTGGCCGGCACCCTGCGCGTTTGCATGCCGACTGCCACCCCACTGCAGAACGCCCGCGACATCCGCGTCGCGGCCGGCGGCCGCGCGACGATCAACGGCGCCGTCGCGGCGACCATCGCTTGCACACCTTCGGCGAACTGACGATGACACATCCGAGCACTAAAACTGTCGGTCGTTCACACCGCGCGATGCCGCATCGCCCTCTTCGTTCGCGTCGCGTCCAACGCGGCGTCGGCATGGTCGAAGTGTTGGTGGCAGTGTTGATCTTGGCGATCGGCTTGCTCGGCATCGCCGCGCTGCAAGCGACGGCGCTGAAGAACAGTTTGAGCGCGATGGAACGCAGCCAAGGCGTCGTGCACGCCTACGCGATCCTCGATTCGATGCGCGCCAATCCGGCCGCGGCCCGCGCCGGCGACTACAACCTCGGCATGACCTGCGCGCCGCCCGCCGCCGGCACTCTGGCCGAGAACGATCGACGTAGTTGGATCGCGATCATGCAGCGCGACCTCGGCGCCAGCGCTTGCGGTTCGATCAATTGCGTCGTCGATGCCTGCACGGTCGTCGTGCAATGGGACGATACCCGCGCGACAGGCGGCATCGTCAACCAAAGCTTCACCACCGCTTCCCGCATCTGAGTCCGGTCCGAATGAGTACGCATCGCCACTATCCGCGTCGCTTCCAGACCCGCTCGCGCATTCGCGGCATGAGTTTGGTCGAGTTGATGATCTCCATGGTGATCGGCATGGTCGTCGTCGCCAGCGCCAGCGCCATCTTCATTTCCAACCGTCAAACCTACCGCGCGACCGAGTCGATGGCGCGCCTGCAGGAAGGCGGCCGCGTCTCGTTCGAAATGATGGCGCGCGATATCCGTCAGGCGGCGGGCAACCCCTGCGCGCAGGATCTGCCGGCGGCCAACGTTCTGAACAACGCGGTGGCCAATTGGTGGAGCAATTGGAACAACGCCATCATCGGGTACGAGGATAACGACGGTACGTTCCCGTTCGCCGCAGGCGTCGGCGGTCGCGTCAACGGCACCGACGCCATCGAACTCAAATCCGCCGACAACATCAGCGGCCTCACCGTCGTCAACCACAACGCGGTCGCCGCGTCATTCGAGGTCAATACGCCGAACCACCCGCTGGACGATGGCGACATCGTCCTGGTCTGCGATTTCCTGCAGTCGACCGTGTTGCAGGTCACCAACGCATCGCCCGGCGTTAACGTCACCATCGTGCACAACAACGGTGCGGGCGCGCCCGGCAATTGCTCGAAAGGACTCGGGTTTCCCACGAATTGTGGCCCCGGGGTCGGCACGCCCCACACCTACGGCCCGGGCTCGACCATCGTCAAAGTGCAGGCGTCCCGCTGGTACATCGGCAATAACGAGACCGGCGGTCGATCGCTGTTCCGCACCGTGTGGACCAATGTCGGCGGTGGCGCCGCGACCAGAAACGAAGAAATCGTCGGCGGCGTGAACGACATGCGCCTGCAATATCTTCAGCGCAATACCGGCAACTACGTCGATGCCGCCGCCGTCGGCAATTGGGGCAATGTCGTTGCCGTTCGCGTGTTGTTGACGATGGCCGGCGGCGATCGCATCGGCACCGACGGCAACCCCATCCAGCGCAATCTCGCGCATACCGTCACTTTGCGGAATCGCATGCAATGAGCAGATTCTCCTCTCTCGCCGCACGCGCGGCCTTCGGTCGCTCGCCTCGCCTCCAACGCGGCGCCACGCTCGTCGTCGTCCTGGTCTTGCTGCTGCTGATGACGCTGTTGGGGCTGGCGAGCCTGCGCGGCACGCTGCTCGAAGAGCGCATGACCTCGAACCTGCTCGATCGCAGTGTCGGTTTCCAGAACGCCGAGGCCGCGTTGCGCGAAGCCGAGGCGCTCGTCTCCGGCGCCATTGTGGTGCCCGCCGCCGGCTGCAACGCTTTAGGCATCTGTGCGACGCCGGCCGCCGCCAACCAGGAGCGCTGGCTCGACGCCGGGTTCGCGGGTTGGCGCACCAGCCCGAATATTTCCGCCGCGGATCCGGCGAATCGCCCGCAATACATCGTGGAATACATGGGCGAATTCCCCGACATTCTCGCCAATCAGCTCAACCGTAGCGCCAACGAAGCGCAATACGGCGGTCAGGGCGGTATCCAACTACGACGTTTCTACCGAGTCACCGCGCGTAGCCGCGACCCGGGCGCCAACGATCGTTCCTTCGTCGTTCTGCAATCATCCATTGCGGTGAGGTAATCGACCATGTCTTCTTTCTCCTCGAATATCGCCTCTCGCATCGACGCTCGCCGTCATCCGCTGCTGATGCGCTTGCATCGCGCGATCATGGGTTGCGCCGCAGTGTCTATCGGCCTGTTGGCCGGCTTATCCTCGCTGCCGGCGCGCTCGGCCGTGAACATCCCGCAGTCGCCTTTGTCGCTGGGCACGCCGGTGCCGGGCAACTTGGCGCTGACGCCGTCGGTGGAGTGGCCGACGATCCATACCCAAGCCAACCTGGGCGCTTACGATCAAGGCCGCGTCTATATCGGTTATTTCGATTCCAAGACCTGCTACCGGTACTCCTATTCCGTCAACGAACCGGACCGTCACTTCTATCCGGTTTCCAAGACCGCGAACGGCCGATGCAACGGCCGCAACGCCTGGAGCGGCAATTTCCTGTCCTGGGCGGCGACGCAGACCATCGACCCGTTCCGCTTCGCGTTGACCGGCGGCTATCGCGTCAGAGACACACCGACGGAAACATGGCTGGAGAAGGCTCGCCATTCTCCGGGCTTCGGCCAATACCCGAATCGCTCGATCAACGGAGGTACGGTCGGCGACGCCACGCCTTCGGCGTTCGGTACGTTCAACCTGCGGATCCAGGATTTGCGCAACGAGATGTATTTCACGGACACCGGTAACGTCGGCGCGCCGGGGGTGGCGTTGGTCGAATACAACCCGGCCATCCACAATTTGAGCAAGACGCCGTTGGATCGCGCGCGCGTCTATCGCGTCTGCGTGCGCGTGAAAGTGTGCGATCCGGTCGTCGGCGTCGAGCCGTTCTGCAAGCAGTACTCGCAAGGCTGGAAGCCGGAAGGTCTGATTCAGGAATATCACCAGAAGTTGACGTACAGCGTTTTCGCGTACCTCAACGAAAACGGTGCGAATCGTAACGGCGGCGTGATGAGGGCACGGCAAAAATACGTGGGCCCGTCCACCTATTACCCCGGCAGCCCGCCGGTAGCGAATATCGCGAGCGAATGGGACCCGGTGACGGGCGTGTTGACGCGCAATCCCGATACGGCGGATGCGGCCGCGACGGGCAATGGCGTCGCCGATAGCGGCGTCATCAATTACATCAACAAGTTCGCGCAGATGACGAACAGGAACCCGAAAGGGAACGACCCCGTCAGCGAGCTCTACTACACGGCGCTGCGTTATTTCAAAAATCAGGGCAACGTGCCCGAGTACTCGAACATGACGGGTACGGCCGCGCAGCGATACGAGACTGCCGATGGTTTCCCGGTCATTAC
>JADZBF010000064.1 GCA_020852215.1 Lysobacter sp.
GGGATGGGCGAGCCGCTGATGAATTTCGACAACGTCGTGCGCGCCATGAGCGTGATGCGCGACGATCTGGGTTACGGCCTCGCCAACAAGCGGGTGACGCTGTCGACCGCCGGCGTGGTGCCGATGATCGACCGCCTGGGCCAGGAGAGCGATGTGTCGCTGGCCGTCTCGCTGCACGCGCCGAACGACGAGCTGCGCAGCCAGTTGGTGCCGCTCAACAAGAAATATCCGATCGCCGAACTGATGGACGCCTGCGTCCGCTACGCGTTGCGCAAGCGCGGCGCGTCGGTCACGTTCGAATACACGCTGATGAAGGGCGTGAACGACCAGCCGCAGCAGGCGCGCGAATTGGTGCGTCTGATGCGCGCATTCGACCGCGCGGTGCAGATGAAGGATGCCGCGAAGGTCAATCTGATCCCGTTCAATCCGTTCCCGGGTACGCGATACCAACGTCCGGACGACACGGCGATCCGCGCATTCCAGAAGCTGTTGAACGAAGCGGGGATGATCGCGCCGGTGCGCCGCACGCGCGGGGACGACATCGACGCGGCCTGCGGCCAGCTCAAAGGGCAGGTCGCCGACCGGACCCGCCGGCAGGCCGAGTTCCGCAAACGTACCGAAACGCTGGACCGAACCGAAGACGACGAATCGACGCAGGGGGCCGCGCATGCGGCTTGAGCGCGCCCGCCTCGTCGCTTCGGCGGACGATGCCATGCGTGAAGGCACCATGCTCGAACCGAACATGGGTAAAAACACCAGGGGCCGCGCGGGCGAACGCGCGGATTCGCACCACCACCAGACACGCCACCAATTTTCGACGAGAGCACGGATCGCTTTGGGGAGCATATCGCGATGAAAGCCAACCCTATGCCCGACGACGCGGTTCGCGGCATCGGCCAACGCCTGCGCAAAGCGCGCGAAGACGCCGGGATGAGCCTGGCGGACGCGGGCGCCAAGTTGAAGATGCAAATGCACGTGGTCGACGCGCTCGAGCGCGAGGACTGGGGCACGCTCGGCGCGCCGGTCTTCATTCGCGGCCAGTTGCGAAGCTACGCCAAATTGCTGGATTTGCCGGCGGATGCGATCGTCGAAACCGCAGCGATGCCCTCGGCGCGCCCCGCGGAACTGGTACCGCAAACCTACACGCCGCGCATGCAGCGCGTGGCCGAGCAAACCAAACTGCGCTTGGTCTATGTGGTGCTGACCGCGGCCATCGCGGTGCCGGTGTGGCTCGCGACCCGCTCGCAATCGACCCCGACCGACAACGTTCCGGTCGCGCTGGACGTGGCCCCGGGCGAAGAACTACCCGCGGATGCCGGTGTCGCGCCGCCCGCGCAGACCGCCCCGGAGCCGCGTCCGCTGGTCGCCTCGATGACGCCGATGCCGCAGCGTCCGGCCGCGGTCGCCGCGCCCGACATCAGCGTCGCGTTCGCGGGCGAGAGCTGGGTGAAACTCAGCGGCCCCGATGGCGCCGTGCTTGAGCAGGCCCTGATCCAGTCCGGGCAGCAGCGCAATTTCGCTTCGGGCCAGATCGGCAAGGCGGTATTGGGCAATGCGGCGGCCGTCAGCGTGCGCGTCCGCGGCCAGCCGGTCGACCTGACGCCCTTCGTTCGCGCGAACGTCGTGCGCTTTACGGTATCCTCTGACGGCTCTTTGCAGCCGGTCCAACGCTGATCCGAACACCGTCCTCCTCCCGAATCCCTGCACAGGGGCAACTGCCCAAAAGCCGCGGGGATGGGTTCGGGGGTGCTCGCGACGAGCCCACGAACGCTGTGTCGGCTGCGATCGTCGGCGATCTGCCGCGATCTGTTCGGCGCTCGCTGCTTACGGGCTGCGACGCGGGATCCGAGCGCTTCGGTAGGCTTGCGCTCAGTCGGTTCGCGGCAGACTGTCGCTCCCGGTTCCGGCGCAATGCCCACCGGGCGCAACTTTCGGCGTCGCCCGCGTTCCAACCCGCGGCCGTCGCCTCCGCTTTATCATTAGCTCGCCCTATGTTGTTCGCTGCGGTTCGCCGCTGCGCTCCCTCACTTCCACAATGCATTGACACGAAAGACGGTACTCATGGCGATCGACGATCTTCTCGACGAACACGAACAAAGCGAACGCGTCCGCAGTTGGGTGCGCACTAATGCGGTCGGCCTCATCGTCGGCGTCGGCGTGGGCCTCGGCGCGATTTACGGCTGGACCGCTTGGAGCGACAAACGCTACGCCGAGCGCCTGAAAGCCGGCGACGCTTACCAGGCCCTCGTCAAAGATGCCGAAGCCGGCAAACTCGACGGCGCCAAAACCAAAGCCACGGCGTTGACCGACAGCGCTTATGCCGCGCTCGCCGCATTGGATACGGCCAAGGCCCAGGTCGATGCCGGCAAGCGCGACGACGCCATCGCCACGTTGCGCGGCGCGAAGACCGACGACAGCGTCCTGGCTCCGGTGGTGCAGCAACGCCTCGGGCGGCTGCTGATCGATGCCGGCAAGCACGACGAAGCGCTGAAGCTGTTGGCCGGCACCGACGACGCCGCCGGTTTCGAAGTGCGCGGCGATGCGCTGTTCGCGCAGGGCAAGCTCGATCAAGCGCGCGAAGCCTACGGCAAAGCGCTGAGCAAGCTCGATGTCGCGGCTCCGCAGCGGCGTTTGCTCGAACTCAAACTCGGTCAGGCCGGCGGCAAGGCGCCGAAGGTCGACCGCGCGTCCTGATCCGGCGCGAGATCGGTTTTTTCATTCTCCGGGCTCTCGGCGCGCGATCTTTCGCGATCGGACGCCACCGGCCCGTTTTCAGTCACTGTTTTCGCAGAGCGCACGTCACACGATGAATCTTTCTCGCCCTCGTTCCGAAGCCGCCCTCATCCCTCTGCCGCGCATGCGCTCGTCCGCGCCGGTCCTGCGGGTCTGCGTGCTCGCTGTTGCTTTCGCGCTGAGCGGTTGCAGCACGGTCAAAGGTTGGTTCAGCAGCGGCTCCAAGGACGATAAAGCCGCGGTCGCACCGGCCGAGCTCAACGACTTCGTGCCTTCGGCGACCGTGTCGCGTTTGTGGTCGGCGAAAGCCGGCGACGGCGATGCCGATCTGGGCGTCGCGCAGGCGCCGGCCATCGCCGATGGCCGCGTTTATGCGGCGGCGGGCGAAGGCGGCGTACGCGCGTTCGATTTGCAGACGGGCGCCACCGCTTGGCAATACAAGAGCAAGTCCGTGTTGACCGGCGGCCCGGGTGCGGGCGACGGTTTGGTCGTGGTCGGCGGCTTGGAGGGCGAAATCGTCGCGCTCGATGCTGCGTCCGGCGCCGAGAAATGGACGGCGAAAGTCCTCAGCGAAGTGATCGCGGCCCCGGCGATCGGCCAAGGCATGGTGTTGGTGCGTTCCAACGACGGCCGCATCAGCGCCTTCGATGCCGCCAACGGCGAACGCCGCTGGTTCTGGAATCACGAACTGCCTACGTTGACGTTGCGCGGGAACGATGCGCCGATCCTCGGCCCGGGCTTCGTCTTCGTCGGCAACGACGACGGCAGCGTCGTCGCACTGTCGCTGACCGACGGCCGCCCGCTGTGGGAACAAGCCGTGGGCCTGCCCGACGGTCGTTCCGAGCTCGATCGCATCGCCGACGTGGACGGCACGCCCGTACTCGACGGCACCACCCTGTTCGCCACCAGCTTCAAGAAACAAACGATGGCCATCGACGCACCCAGCGGCCGCCCGATGTGGTCGCAGGACAACGGCGGCGGCGGTCGTCCCGGTCTGGCGCCCAATAGCGTGATCGTCTCCGATCCGGGCGGCGTGGTCTGGGCGTTGGACAAGAACGGCGGCTCCGCGCTGTGGCAACAAGCCGGTTTGGTGCGTCGCGGCCTGTCCGGTGCGGCGGTGCAGGGCGATTTCGCCATCGTCGGCGATGCCGAGGGTTATTTGCACTGGCTGCGCCTCGACAACGGCGACTTCGCCGCGCGTCAGCGCGTTGCGCGCGACCCGATCCGGGCCACGCCGGTCGTGGTCGATGGCGTGCTGGTGGTACAGACCGCCGACGGTGCGTTGAGCGCGTACAAGCTGCAGTAAACGCCGGGAATCGGGAATGGGGGCCGGGAATCGTTCAATCGATTCCTTCTCTGAGATGAATTGATCCCGATTCATCAGGCGGCCATTGGTGGCGATGGGCGGCGTTCGGCGCATTCGCCGTGAGTCGTGACTGACTGCGGCCTGTTGGCCGTGAAGCACGAACCCGTCCGCCGCGCTCTTCCGATTTCCCCTTCTCGATTCACTATTCTCGGCCTTCCCGCATGCTCCCTCTCGTCGCCCTCGTCGGCCGTCCCAACGTCGGTAAATCGACGCTCTTCAATGCGTTGACCCGTACGCGCGACGCGCTGGTGCACGACGAGCCGGGCGTGACCCGCGATCGCAACTACGGCGTGTGTCGCCTGGAGGAAGCGCGGCCATTCGTGGTCGTCGATACCGGCGGCATCGCGGGACAAGAAGAAGGTTTGGCCGGCGCCACCGCGCGGCAATCGCGCGCCGCGGCGGAAGAAGCGGATCTGGTGCTGTTCATCGTCGACGGCCGCGAAGGCCCGTCGTCGCTGGACGACGAAATCCTGCGTTGGCTGCGCAAGGCGAATCGCCCCACGTTGCTGGTGGTGAACAAGACCGACGGCATCGACAGCCGCGCCGCGCTCGCGGAGTTCGCGCGTTACGGCATCGCCGACGCCATCGCCATTTCGTCCGCGCATCGCCAGGGCTTGGACACGTTGCTGGACGAGACGCACGCGCGCCTGCCCGACGACGGCGATACCGAAGTGCTGGACGACGATCCGGAACGCATCCGCATCGCCTTCGTCGGCCGCCCGAACGTCGGCAAATCGACGTTGGTGAACCGCATTCTCGGCGAGGAACGCATGATCGCCTCCGAAGTGCCCGGCACCACGCGCGATTCGATCGCGGTGGATTTGGAGCGCGACGGCAAGAAATATCGGTTGATCGACACCGCCGGCATCCGCCGTAAATCCAAAGTCGAGGAAGCGGTCGAGAAATTCTCGATCGTGAAGACGCTGCAGGCTATCGAACACTGCCAAATCGCGGTGATCATGCTCGACGCCAGCGAAGGCGTGACAGAGCAGGACGCCAGCGTGCTCGGCGCGGTGCTCGATGCCGGGCGCGCGCTGGTGGTGGCGGTGAACAAGTGGGATGGTTTGTCGCAGTATCAACGCGAACAGACCGACGGCCTGCTGTCGCGCAAGCTGTCGTTCGTGAATTGGGCCGAGGCGGTGCATATCAGCGCCAAGCACGGTTCCGGCTTGCGCGAATTGTTCGACGCGATCCATCGCGCGCATGCGTCCGCCACGATGCGCCTCGGCACTTCCGAGGTCACGCGTGCGTTGGAGATCGCCTACGACGCCAACCCGCCGCCGTCGATCCGCGGGCATGTGGCGAAAATGCGTTTCGCCCACCCGGGCGGCGAAAACCCGCCGACCTTCGTCGTCCATGGCTCGCGTCTGCGCACGCTGCCGGACAACTACAAACGCTATCTCGAGAATTTCTTCCGCAAACGCTTCAAGCTGATCGGCACACCGGTGCGTTTCATCTTCAAGGAAGGCGAAAATCCGTACAAGGACAAGAGAAACGTGCTGACCGAAGGCCAGCTCAAGAAGCGGCAGCGGATGATTCGGCATATCAAGCGCAGCAAATAATCGCAGAACACGTAGGGCGGGCCCCGGCCCGCCGTCACCCGGACGCCCGACACCGCTCATGCGCATCGCGTCATCCGACATCGTTCACGGCGACATCACTCTCGGCCTGCTCGCAGGCGGACGCGCCACGCGACTCGGCGGCGCGGATAAAGCTTGGCTGTCGCGCGACGGCATGCCGCAGGTATTGCGCTGGACGCAGCGCTATCCCGGCGAACACGGGCCGGTGCTGGTGTCGGCGAATCGCGATCTCGAACGTTATGTCGACGCGGGTTTGAAGACAGTTCCCGATCGCATCGCCGATTACGGCGCCGATCACGGCCCGCTCGGCGGTCTCGACGCGCTCGCTATCGCTTGCGCGACGCCGTGGTTGTTCACGCTGCCGGTGGATTTGGTCGGCGCCAACGATTGCTTGCTGCGGACCTTGATCTCGCAACGCGGCGCGGATGGCGCCTTCGCCCACGACGATGATGGCCCGCAGCCTTTGGTGGCGCTGTGGCGACGCGATGCGCTGCGCCTCGCCTGCGTCGAGGCCTTCGCCGCGGGCGAAACCGCAGTGCATCGGTTGGCGCAACGGCTCGATCTGCGGCCGGTGGCGTTCTCCGGGTTTCGTTTCGGTAATCTCAATACGCCCGACGATCTGCGCGCTGCGGGGATCGTCGCTTCGGAGCCCACGCCGTCATGAGTTACCCGTCATGAGCTTCCCCGTCATGAATTTTCCCACCCGCATCGGTTTCGATGAGGCGCGCCGCATTCTTGCGGAAGTCGCGGTGTCGCGGCGCCTGCCCGCGGAACGCGTCGTGCTGGCGAACGCACACGGTCGCGTGTTGGCGAGCGATCTGGTCGCGACGATCGATCAGCCGGGTTTCGACAACTCGGCGATGGACGGCTTTGCGCTGCGGCATGCGGACCTCGCTGATGGCGGCGATGAGTTGCGTCTGATCGGCGAACAATTCGCCGGTCGTTCGCAGAATTACGCGATCGGCCCCGGCGAATGCGTGCGGATCACCACCGGCGCGCCGTTGCCGACCGGCGCCGACACCATTCTCATCAAGGAAAACGCAGGCGTCGAAGACGACCGCGTGCGACCGCTATCGTTGCCGACGTTGGGCCAGCATGTGCGTGGTGCGGGTGAGGACGTGCGCGTCGGCGATGCTTTGCTTTCGGCCGGGCAAACGCTGACGCCGTCGCGGATCGCGCTGGCCGCAGGGCAGGGCATGGATCGCCTCGACGTGGTGCGCCGCCCGACCGTGGCGGTGTTCACCACCGGCGACGAGCTCGTCGAGCCCGGTCTACCTCTGCGGCACGGCGAGTTGTACGACAGCAATCGCACGCTGTTGATGGGCCTGCTGCGCGCCGATGGCTTCGAGCCGATGGCATGGCCGCGCTTGCCGGACGATCCGGATGCGATGCTCTCCGCGCTGCGCCATGCCGGACATGCCTTCGATGTCGTGATCACCTGCGGCGGCGTATCCGCCGGCGAAAAGGATCATCTGCCTGCGCTGCTGCAGCGCGAAGGCCGCGTGCATTTCTGGAAGGTGCGGATGAAGCCCGGCATGCCGGTGTTGTTCGCCGAATCGGCGCCCGAATCGCCAGAGAATGCGCTGACCACCGGCGAATACCCCAGCGGCAGCCGCAAACCGCTGGGCGAATCGCAGTTTCTGTGCTTGCCGGGCAATCCGGTGTCGGTCTTGGCGACGTATCTCACGCTGGGTCGTGCATTGCTCGACGGCTTGCA